>JAYVHR010000556.1:0-2794 GCA_043771075.1 Bacteriovoracaceae bacterium | reverse complement strand
GTCTCATCATCTTTGGGAAATCAAAATAGATGAAAACATCTATGGTCCGTTCGAAACTCTCCAGCTGAAACACTACGCCAAAGAAAATAAAAGCATTCTTAGCCGCGCCCTCGTCTCTTCGATGTCGGTGGATAACTGGAAGCCATTTTTTGATGTCCGCGAGTTCTCTCACGGCACGAATTACAATGGCCCTTACTGGATGCTCGCTCATGGCCAGAAATCTTCGCCGCTTTCGAAAGAAGAAATCGCCAAGAGAATTGAGCTCGGAACAATTACCCGTCATGATGAAATCTCCGAAGATGAAGGCAGACAATGGCACCGGATTTCCACTCACCCTGAATTCGAAGTCCATTTCACGACAGGAACTTCACTTCCCCAGACTCCGCAGGATTCAAGTTTCCAGAAAGCGAAGCTGAAAGTCCTCGAGCAGCTCGAGAGAAAGAAAGAATTCCCGGACGAGAAAGAGAACATGGCGTCTCTTACTCACATCTCACTGGCGACAACAAAAGAAAGAACCAGAACTGTTCAGATTGAAGATATCAAGATGGCACCGGCTCCGTCAGAACGTGGTTCCTTCTGGGAAAATTACCGGGTCCACGCCATGTGGGTCACACCACTTCTTTTGATTGCCGCTTATTTTGTGCTCAATGGTGATAAACCAAGCTCGCAGGTTGCGGAATCAGGCGAAGCTTCCCTCAGCGCCGAGAAAGAAACCGGCCGTCGCTCGAAAAAAGACAGATGGAACCGCACTCCCGCCAATGCGGATGAGAACGGGGATTACGATCGCTCTTCAGTCACCCAGACACCTAATATGGATGATAATTATCCGACTGTGATTGAAACTCACCAGGACGATCAGAATTATCCCGATCCGGATAAAGAAGCTGATCAGGTTGCAGAAATCAATGATCAGGAAGATAAAGGCGAAGAACATTCCCTTGTTCAGCAACCTAACCGCGATCCCGCTCAGGATGGCGAATCTCTTGATGCCACGATGAACAATGAAGCTCAGGAACCCAATCCTGCAGTTGATCAACCGGTAGTTGAAGAAGTAAGTGATTTCTGATTCCGCTTCCTCTATACTTTTCCCGTGAATCAAAATCTTCTCAATCAATTCCGTACACCAGAAACTCCGGGCAGTTTTTTTCTCTCGTTTGAGGGGATTGAAGGCTCGGGAAAAACCACGCAGATCAGTGAAGTTGAAGCTCACCTGAAGAACTTAGGTAAGCGCGTTCTGGTTCTTCGTGAACCGGGTGGAAGCACTTTCGGCGAAAAGCTTCGGGAAGCAATTCTCGAAAGTAAAGTGCCCCTTCATCCGCTGGCCGAGTGTCATCTTTTTCTCTCTTCCCGTGCCCAGCTTCTGAATGAAAAGATTCTGCCTTTTCTGCTCCAGCCGGATTCTGTTGTGATCCTTGATCGCTATATTGATTCAACGATTGCGTATCAGGGATATGCGAGAAGTCTCGGTGTAGAAACTGTCCTCACACTTCATCAGCATAATCCCCTGAACCTTCTTCCTCACCGCACATATTTTCTCGATATTGATTTCCAGACTTCGATCGAGCGCCAGAAACAGCGTGGGAATCAGAAAGATTATTTTGAGTCAGAGAAAGAGGAGTTTTATCAGAAACTCATCGCGGGATACCGCGCTCTTCCGGACCTTTTCCCGAACCGGATCCTGAAAATCGATGCCACCGGTGCTCCGGCCACTATCAAGTCAGCGATCATGAAAGATCTCGGGGCCATTCTCAGATGACGATTGAATCTATTCTCCTGAAAAAAGGAAAATCCGGGGAACTCGCCCATTTCTACCTTCTCGAGACATCACTTTCCGAAGAACAGTCGGGTGAAGTTCTTTATGATTTTTGCCATCAGTTCATCCGTAAATATTTCCACGAAGTCGAAAATCAGACCCATCCGGTAAATTCCCTCATGGATCATCCGGATGTTCTCGTCATCACCGGTGTCGAAGAGAAAAAAGATTACACCGTTGAAGATGCAGTGCTGATGGAGAAATTTTTCTCGTGGAAAGCGGTTCAGAGCAAGAGAAAATTTGTCGTGATTCCCGAGGCTCACCGGCTGACTGAAATTCTCGCCAATAAATGGCTGAAGCTGCTCGAGGAGCCACCGGTCACAGCGACTATTTTTCTCCTGAATCCGCGCAGAATAAAACTTCTCCCGACCATTCAGTCGCGCTCTCTTTCCATCCGCCTTCCGCAGAAAAGAGAGAAACACAGTGATACTGAATGGACTGATTTTCTGGGTGCGATGAAAGAGATGGGGCTTTCAAAATTCCTCGAAACTTTTACCAAAGGTGAGCGATCACTGGGATTCTGGATGGATGAACTCCTTCACTGGGAATCCGAGCAGCTTACCCGGATTGAGAACAAAACGTCGCTTGAGAGGGTCTTGAAGCTCATTGAAGAAATGAACACCTTTAATCAACCTGCCGCAACAAAATGGACTTTCTTTTACCATCACCTGAAAGACCATGTTCTCCCCCGTCTCAGCGGCCGTTAAGTCGTTGACATACCACAGAAAAGCTTCAAGAATGAGGGATGACTATTTCTCAGAACACGGAAGAGGAAAAGATTCCCTCCGTTGATCCTATAGAATCCGAAGATCCAACTTCGGATGAGAACGAAGCTGAAAGAGAAAACCGGGAAGACTCCAGATTCAAAGAAGGCCAGATCCTTCGTTTTGTCCGGGTCCGTTTTCCAGGGAACTCGCGCTCGTTTCCTTTCCTTATCGGAAAACGCCGTATTGAATACGGCCAGAAAGTCGTCGCTATGTC
>JAYVHR010000555.1:0-2124 GCA_043771075.1 Bacteriovoracaceae bacterium | reverse complement strand
TTAAGATACTTCGGAAAACGTTTTGCGATTCTTGCCACGACTTCATGACGAACATAATTTCTGTCAAAGTTGAGGTCGGAATTAGTGGGATCTTCGCGGAAAGGAATTTTTTCATAGCGAGCGAGAGTTTCAATCTGTTTCCGGGAAACGCAGAGAAAGGGACGAAACACTTTACCGTTTCTCACGGGAATTCCGAGTGTGGACTTCACGCGCGATGAACGGTTTCTTTGCATGATGGCCCATTCGTAAGAATCATTCAGGTGATGACCCAACCACAAAATCTCGTCTTGACTCAGACCGTTAAGGAGAAGTTCACGCCGGACTATTCTCGCCCGCTCCTCAAAATTTCCTGTTTGAGTATCGAGGCCCTGAGCGTGAAGGACAGTAAAAGGAATGCCTTCTTCCAGACAGAACTTTTCCACAAGGGCCTGGTCTTCATCCTGGGTTTTCCGGGTGTGATGGTGAATAAAGATCGCCCGGACTGGCCCGATTTCTCCGACTTTTCTCAAACCAGCAGTAACCCAGAGAAGCGCCATGGAATCCAGTCCACCAGAAACGGCAATTGCATGAGAACCCATAAGTTCCGGGGGCCTTGCGATGGCCTCGATAAATTTAGTCACATGTTTAAAAAAGAGAGTTCGGTAGGCGTCGGAATTTAGTTTTTTCATAAGTAAACTCTTCTAAATACAGGCAATTGCTGTTGACATCATTGCCGGGAAACCATTAGTATGTCATCACTTTTCTATTGGGGCGACGTAGCTCAGTTGGTGAGAGCACAGCATTCATAACGCTGGGGTCGGCAGTTCAACTCTGCCCGTCGCTACCATCTTTTCCCTTTTAGTGAATGACCTGCGACGATTGAAGCAGATTCCGGATTTCCGGAATCACGTGTCTGTTCACCAGACAAACCAATCGGTCGTGCTCACAAAGTTCGGTACTCCCCTTAGGGATAAAATCATCATCATCCCGGTGAATCAGAACAATCAGAACTTCCGACGGTAGTTTCAGGTCAAAAATAGTTCTGCCCGCAAGAGTTGAACTCGAGGGAATTTCAAATTCAATGAACTCGTTGGTTTTACTTTCCCCCTCATATGGCCCGAATCCGGTGGCGCGCTTTTTTGGTCCGCAAACGCCGAGGAATTCAGAGACTTTGCTGATAGTGGCCCCCTGAAGTGCCATCGAAATGATGACGATAAAGAAAATCACATTGAACATGATCTGAGCAAAAGGCACGTCTTCCATGAGTAAATAAGTAGCGAGGATAATCGCTACCGCGCCTTTGATTCCGCCCCAGCTGATGAAGGCTATGTCCCGCCAGTTACGATAGCCGAATGGAACGAGACATATCAGGACAGCGAGCGGGCGAGCGAGAAAGATAAGTCCGAATGCAAATACGGCAGAATGCTTCATCACTCCACCTAGCTCTCCGGGATTCACCAGAAGTCCGAGTATGAGGAACACTCCTACCTGCATGATCCAGGATAATCCGTCATGGAAAACGAGCAGCGATTTCTTCGAGAGAAACTTTTCATTACTCATCGAGAATCCGGCCACGAACACAGCGAGATATCCGTTCCCTCCGCAGTATTCAGTGAGCGAGTAGATGCAGAGGACTACCGCCATCGTCAGAACCGGATAAAGGCCTTCAAACTCCAGCTTCAACCAGTTGATCATTCTCACCAGAAGCTTTCCCAGAAACCATCCGGAGAGTCCTCCCAGAGAAATCTGGACAAAAAACTTTTGCGCAGTGGAGGCCAGAGTCATTTCCCCGGGAAACTGAGCGAACTGAACGAGAAGAAGGATTATCACCACGGACATAGGATCGTTACTTCCGCTTTCGAGCTCTACCAGGGAGCGGAGTTTCGGATTGATTTCCATTTTTTGAGTGCGAAGAATGCCGAACACAGATGCCGCATCCGTCGAGGAAACAGCGGCGGAAAGGATCGCGCTTGAGAGCCAGTTCCATCCCATAATAAAATGAATGAGACAGGTCATGAAAATGGCCGTGAGAAAGACACCCACTGTTGCCAGAGTGATCCCCTCTTTCCAGATGGGTTTGAGCACTGACGGCTGACTGGAAAAACCCCCATCAAAGAGAATGAATATCAGGGCAAACGTCCCGAA
>JAYVHR010000554.1:0-6979 GCA_043771075.1 Bacteriovoracaceae bacterium | reverse complement strand
TGGAAGCTGAGTAATTTTCGTCAGTTTATCTTTTGTTGAAATCGGATAGAAGAGGGAACCATAGCGGATGATCTGGAAATCTTCATAACCATTCTTATTCATCCAATCAAGCATGATGGAAACTACACCTTCGGTGTATTTATCCAAACGAGCGTACGCTTCAGTCGTTAATTTTTTACAGTTCACAAGGCCTGCGGCCATGGCGACAGGATTTCCGGAGAGAGTTCCCGCCTGATAAACGGGGCCCACGGGTGCGAGGAATTCCATGAATTTTCTCGGACCGGCAACAGCACCAACCGGCATGCCTCCGCCGATAATTTTCCCATAAGTCACGAGATCCGGAATCACTCCGGTTTTCTCGGCCATTCCTCCGAAGCCGATGCGGAAGCCTGAGATCACTTCATCGAAAACGAGAAGTGCGCAGTGCTTGTTACAAATTTCGCGAAGTCCTTTCAGGAAGGCTTCATCCTGAATGAGAAGTCCGTTGTTGGCCGGAAGAGGTTCAATGAAAATCGCTGCGATCTGATCCTTGTGATCTTCGAAAACTTTTTTCACTTCTTCGAGGTCACCGAGTTCGCAGATGAGAGTGTCACTCGCCTGGAGCGCAGTCACACCTTTGCTGGAGGCTTCCGCAGTTCCCGCGAGTCCTGAGCCTGCCTTAATCAGCATGGCATCGAGATGCCCGTGATAGCAGCCATTGAATTTAATGATTTTTGAGCGACCGGTAATCCCGCGCGCGAGACGAACCGCTGTCATGACGGCCTCTGTCCCGGAATTCATGAAACGAATCTGCTCAATGAAGCTGATACGATCGACAATGTATTCAGCAAGCTCGAGTGAATATTTCTCACACGCACCAAAGGTCCAGCCGTTATCGAGGGCCTTGATGATGGCTTCCTTGATTTCCGGATCCTGATGTCCGTGAATGAGCGGCCCGAAGCTCATGCAGAAATCGATATAGTTTTTTCCGTCTTCGTCCCAGATGTAGGCACCTTTGCCGCGATTGATAAAACGGGGAGTGGTGTGGAGGCCCTTGAATGAGCGCACTGGTGAGTGAACTCCGCCTGGTACGTACTTAAGGGATTTCTTGAAAAGTTCTTCTGAGTTCATACTAAGTCCTTATGCGAGAGCGTAAAACTCTTCCATGCCCGGAAGAGGGGTGACTTTGATTCCCGCCTTACGGAATTCGTCCCAGGTTTTGCCGAGACCGCAAAAATGCAATGTCTCTTTCAGGAAAGGAAATGCTTTCACGAAATGCTGATACTCGGGATAACTCGACCAGAAGCAGGCCCCGACTTCACGGAGTTCTGCTTCGTAGGTCGGTTCAATTTTTTTTGCCACACGCTTGTAGCAACCGATCACCGCACCGAGATCATTTTTTCCGTCATCATGAGAAAGTGTGAGCCAGTCATCTTTCAGGTCCGGATTCATCATCCGGAGTGCCATGGAATTTCTCAGGTCCAGAAGATCCTGCGTGCCGAGACTGTCGCTCGTTCCGTTGATCCAGAACCCTGCTTCTGTGAGAATGCCCGCTGTTTTTGAACCGGCGGCCCAGAGACTGGCCGGTCTTCCGACCAGCGAACTCTGAAGCGAAGGAAGTGTGTAGCGTGAAGTAATGAAGACATGTTTCTTTTCAAGTTCGAGCATTCTTTTGGCCGGAACTTTTTCCAGATGCTCATCGTAGACGATTCCTGGTCTTGTCCCTTTCGGAAGGCCCACGAATAATTTTTTCTTTGTGAGCTCCGGGATGGTGACGCCCTCAAGCCATTTTTTTTCAATTCTTTTTCCGTCGACTTCACCGGCGTGAACGTGGAGGAAATAATCTTCCACTTTCTTTACGTGAATGCCGACAGCGAGGTGACAGCCTCCGCCATATTCCTTAAAGGCAAGTCTCTCGCGGACAACTTCTTCCACTGTTCTTTCGTGAGAAAGCTGGGAAATAATCTTAAAAAGTTTCCCGCCATCATCCCTGTCTTCTCTTGTTTCAATTCCCAGAGATCCCTGAGAAGCAGCTGAAGGAAATGTACTCTGAGGAAGAATCAAGTAATTCATCTTCTTCAGCAGTCCCGCAAGTTCCTCGGCCGATTTATGAGTCTGTGAGAGTCTTTCGAGTCCTGCGAGTGCCAGTGTGATGGCGTGATACTGGCCTTCACGGAGTTTTTTAATCCGTGTGTTCACATTGCCTCTGAGAGTCTCGCAACGGATGGGAGCATTTTTCAGGCGAAGGTGAGGAAGGTAATTTCCCAGTTTTGCAGTGAGGTTGGTGATTCTTCGCGGAGAAGAAGTTCCCACGACGAATTCGCCTTCCCATGCCGGGAGCTTACCGATGGTTTCTTCCATGATGAGAAGGATGTCGTGCGCGAATTTTCTTTCCGTCACGGCCGCAAGCTTAATGCCATCGGGCCGCACGGATCCCAGATCCTTGTAGGAATGAATCACGAGATCGACTTCACCTTTCAGCAAAGCTTCATCGAGTTCTTTCGTGAAGAAATCTTTTCCATCAAGCTGCCAGAGCGGCTTGTCTGTGACTTCGTCGCCTTGAGTTTTTATAAGAACAAGTTCAAACGTCTCGCCGGAAATCCGTTCGAGTTCGTTTTTCATCAATGTGGACTGCGTGACTGCCAGAAGCGAGCCGCGAGTACCGATTTTGTAGTTGGCCATAATTGGCTAGAGGTATCTCATACCCGGGACGATTTGAGGAGTAACAAGCGCTGCACGGGCGTTCAATTTCGCCTCAAGAAGCGATTTTCTTTTGTGGGTGAGCTGAATCATGGCCTCACGGGCCAGAGCGATCTGCTGTTCTTTGTGTGTTTCGACGACGGCACCTTCGTCAAAGATGTCCTGAAGGCGGATGACTCCGTCAGAAGCTTTGAGCGTGGTCTGGATAACCGACGGACTACCCAGGTCAACGAAGAGTCCTTTTTCCCACGAAGAGAAAAAGTTTTCATCGAAGAGGATATGTCCTGAGCCAATGGTGTTGGCGATATAAGATTCATTCACGAGATCGGCGCGGTTTTCCCAGGGAATGACCGAAATCTTGTGGTACGCGGCCAGTTCCTTCACGCGTTCGGAATTTCTGGCGCAGATACTAACGCGGACTTTTTTCTTCAGCTGATTGATAAGATCCTCAGCGAGCATGCCTGATCCCACGATCACAACATGAAGGGCCCGTGATTTCTGAAAATGACGACGGGTGAGAGAGGCATAAGTCTTCTGCGAGATACCAATCAGGTATTGCGTCCGGATATCTTTAGCGTCTTTGAAAAGCTTTTCGAGAACTGTGAGAAGTTTCGTATCCTTCAATGTGGTCGAGGCGTAGAGCTTGTAGGCTTCCTTAAACTGACCCACGATTTCATTCTCGCCGATCAGCTTACTTTTCAGTCCACAGATAGTTTCGAGAAGAAATAAATAGGCCGATTCACCAGTGACGAGTTCATGCGCGGGAAGAGCATCACTTGCTCTCAGAGGATCATGGTTCATAGCGAGTACGATCGTCCTCTGACAGGTCGACAGTATAAAAGAACCAGGACTCAGATCGACTGGGTCGAGGGTTCCGGCGGGAAAATTCCACAAGGTAAGGCCTTTCAGCATGAACTCAGAGTAATCAACAAAGCGGGATCGTTTGTCATGGAAGTGTCATAGGCCCACTAAAATCAGGGTTTTGGGGCCAAATACAATTTGTGTGGCCCGCCGCGTTTCCTTGACACAATCTTCACAATGTCATTATGTTTCTTTTGATAAATTCACAGCTTGGAACTCTCAATGTCAACGTGGCTTAAATCTCGTTTTATCGCCTTCGACAGTCGGGTTGACGGCGCCATCAGCTTTTTTTTCCGGCATTATGGAAAAACAAGGTTCATGGTTGCGATGTCGAAGAAGTCCCAGTATCTGGGTCTTGAGCGCCTGTTTCTGAAAGGACCCAAGGCCTTCGTTTACTTTTTTATATTTTATCTTATTCGCGATACGATTCTTTATATCATTATCCCGATTGGCTTTGCCGCCTGGGCCGATTAGAGAATTTAAGGAGAGAGTTGATGGAATCGTTTACGATTATGTACACCCTGCTGGGTGGTCTTGGTCTCTTCTTCTACGGCATGAAATTCATGTCAGACGGAGTTCAGGCCATTTCAGGCGATATAATCCGTAAAATGATTAACTCACTCACATCCAATCGCCTGATGGCCGTTGGTGTGGGGCTTCTCGTGACCTGCCTGGTTCAGTCCTCCTCAGTGACAACTGTCATGACAGTCGGGTTTGTGAACGCGAGCCTCATGAATCTCACTCAGGCCATCGCTGTTATTCTTGGTGCCAACATCGGTACAACAATTACCGGCTGGCTCATTTCACT
The DNA here is from genome assembly GCA_043771075.1 of Bacteriovoracaceae bacterium. Classification (GTDB taxonomy): domain Bacteria; phylum Bdellovibrionota; class Bacteriovoracia; order Bacteriovoracales; family Bacteriovoracaceae; genus Peredibacter. Next base: position 2,631 of record JAYVHR010000554.1, on the reverse strand, counting down.
TAATCTCGGAACTTTTGCGCTTCTTTTTGTTGGTATCGGATTTTTCCCGGGACTTTTCTCTAAGACAGAACGCTGGCAGCATCTTGGACTTATTATTCTCGGAGTAGGGCTTCTCTTCCTTGGGATCAACGCCATGACTTCGGCGATGATTCCTCTCAAGGCAAGTGAATCGTTCATGAGCTCAATTTCGTACTTCACGAAAGATCATGCGGGTGCATATATCTCGAGCATCATGATGGGTTGCTTACTCACTATGGTGATTCAGTCTTCAACGGCCATGCTCGCAATCACAATGGTCATGGCATTTGTCGGCATTCTTCCTTTCCACACTGCCATCTGCCTGGTCCTTGGTTTGAATATCGGAACAACGATCACAGCATTACTTGCATCAATCGGAGCGACCTCGAACGCAAGAAGGACTGCCGCGGCACACGCCATTATCAAAGTTGTGAACGTCGTCATTATCCTGATCGCATTTCCTCTCTATCTCAAGCTTGTGAATGCGCTCCTTCCTCAGGATCCGTATTTCATGAATGCAGATGGATATTTTCCATTCGCGATGCCGCATATTGCTCTGGCGCACACTCTTTTTAACGTAATTGCCGCGCTCATTTTCCTGCCGTTCACCAATGTCCTGGCAAAAGTTGTTTCGAACATTGTTCCTGACAGACATGAGAAAGAAGTTCCGCATCTTCTTGTTCTCGGGGATCCGAATAACATGCTTCCGGCCGCTTCAATGACCCAGGCAGAGTCTGAACTTCGCAAGATGAAAGATATTGTTGAGCGCATGTACAAGCTCACTCGTGAGTATTGGGATGCTGATGAATATGATGGAAAAAAACTCGCGAAGATTATCGATTACGAACGTATTACAGATAATATTCATAAAGAGATTACGGTTTTCCTCTGTTACGTGATGGAAAAGCCGATGTCGCATCATCAGTCTGAGCAGATTCAGAGCATGATCAAGATTTCCGATGAACTCGAGAGTGTGGCCGATTATATTGAGCGCCTCGCGAACTATCGTGAACGCTTTAAAAAAGATGAACGCCTGACGGGTGAGTCACGCGATGAATTCTTCCAGTTCCTCGATGATGTCGGAAGTTTCTTCCTTCTCGTTGGAAGTGGCCTGCATGATGGAGAGTCGCTGGATATGGCCAGGATTGAAGCAAAATCCCATGAGCTTCAGCTGTGGGCCGACAGTATGAGAGAGAAACATCTCGATCGTATTTCCAAGGGGACTTATCCGCCGGTTACCGCTCTCACATATTCCGATATGGTCGTGGCCCTCCGGAAAATCCGCGCTCACTCCTTCCTCATGGCCGGAGCGATCGAAAACTTCCACGCAAAACACGAATAAAAAAAAGGGGGCCTACACGGCCCCTTTATTTTTTTTGATAAGAAAGACACTGAAGGCACCCGCCGTCATGAACATAAAGATCGAATAGATCGCCGCAGGAATCGCCAGTTCAAAAGATCCCAAGACAGTCATAGCGATATACAGAGCGAGAGTGGAATTATGGATACCCACTTCCATCGTGATCGCCGTTGCTTCCTGATGGCGAAGCTTAAACGCCATCGACATAAAATATCCTATTGCCATTGATCCCACATTGAAGACCAGCATCGCGACGCCGATCTGACCCATCGAAGTCATGAGCTGATCTTTTTCTTTCAGCACGGCGACGACAGTAATGAGCGCTAGAACTGCAATGGAAAAAATCCTGACCGGTTTATCTGCTTTGGCCGAAAGTTCCGGTTTCATTTTCCGGATCACCATCCCGATAATCACCGGAATAAGAACAATGAGAAAGACTTCAATTGTCTTCCTGAACTGCAGACCGATCGCCTCTGATCCGCCGAAGTGAGCTATCGAAAGATTCACCACCAGGGGAAGGGTGAAGGCAGCGAGGACACAGTTTATGGCAGTGAGAGTGAGATTAAGGGCCACGTCGCCATGGGAGAGATGCGAGAAAATATTTGCGGCCACTCCGCCGGGACTCGCGGCCAGAATCATAAGACCAATTGAAAGTGGGGCAGAGAATTTAAAAAGATAACAAAGGGAAAAAGCGAGAAGGGGAAGAAGTGCCATCTGACAGAAAAGTCCCACCATCACACTGCGGGGATATTTCAGGACTCTCTTAAAATCATCCGGCGAGAGCGACAGCCCGAAGCCCAGCATGATAATCGCAAGAGAAAGGGGAAGAAAAATGGAGACGATGGATTGTGTACTCATTCATCCATCTTAACAATTTCTTTACTGAGAGCAATAGGAAATGAAATGGATCATGTTGTCTTTGAATTCCAGGGAACCTGTTTGCATGTTCCTGTCTGAAGAGGAAAGAAGCTTCCATTTGCCACTGAGAATGCCACCTTCGTCCGTCACTCTTTCATAGGTCACCTGAACGCGACTATCATCAATCACCAGAGTGTCATTCAGGAGTTCATAGTTATAACGTTTTCCGGATTCAGGAGATGGACCGCAATCAGATGAGAGTTTTCCCGCCGGCAAAGAATCAGAAAGGATGATTTCTTCAGATGAGATGTGCACACTTGTCTCAATGTTTTGTAACACTTCAAATTTCTGGGAAGTGACATCGGAACTTCCGCCGGATTTTCCCTGGCAGGCAA
>JAYVHR010000553.1:0-3213 GCA_043771075.1 Bacteriovoracaceae bacterium | reverse complement strand
TCAATTGCTGTTGAAAAAGGCGATTGGGAAAGTGCACGGACTTACCTGAAAAGCGTTTTAAAAGCAGATCCTAAATATTCTGTGGCTTATCTTGCTCTTGGGCGCGCATACAAAGGACTGGGTCTTTCTGATCAGGCCAAGGCGACTTTCTTGGATGGGATAAAGATTGCAGCAGCTAAGGGTGATTTCATGCCCGCCAATCAGATGCAGAGTGAGATAGACAGACTTTAGAATTTCGAATATTTCTTTTTTTTCATTTTCAATTCAGTCTTGAGCTTCTGCAGATCTTTCCTGTGAACAGTGAGCTTTCTTTCCCATTTGGGAATTTTCAAGCTGAACTTTCTGAGTTCTTTCTGCTGGGCTGAGATGATTACCCAACCTGTCTCAGAAATCAGTTTCTTTTTCTTCGCCCATTTAAGATCTTCAAAACTATATTTGAGCATGTGAAATTCTTCCACCGCCCGCCATAGTATTTTTTCTTTCTCCGCTGGCGTGAACTGATACCAGACGTTGTTCAGATCACTGTCAGCGAGATCACTGAAGAGTTTAAAGGCCCAGAAAAAAGTGAAGTAGGCATGGTAAATACCCCGCAGTGGCCGGGCCGTTCTTCGCCATGGACTGTAATAGATCAGGTCAGCCGGTTCATCGATCAGTTTCTCCAGATTGAGATAATGATTCAGGTGATGATGACCGTTTTCGTGAAGAAGGTCATCCATCAGGTCGACAAAATCCCTGTCGTAAAGATTGATCATGGAAACAGAGGGGAATTCCTGATGAGAATAGCTGACGAATTCCTTGTTACGGATAGGAATGACTTTATCAGTGAAAGCTGCAAAGCGATCCCATGAAGTTGGTGAAAATCTTTTGATAAGTTTGTGGGCCAGATCAATCCGTTGCGAAAATATTTTCATCTCTTTCAGGGAATGGGTCAGGAGATCGAGATCTTTACCATCGAGATGAAGTGTCGTTCCGAGTAGGGGAGAAATTTTTCCATCTCTCATTCTTTCACCCAAAACACTCTGAATGCGATACGAAGATGACTTCGCATCAATCTTTTGGACATGTCTTTTTCCGAGAGTAAGGAGATGCATTTCAAGAGGCTTTAAGCTCGTAAGCGATGCCTCCTGAACAGACTTTCCCTTGTTCAGGGTTTTCAGGAAAACATCAGCAAATTCCGAATCATTCCAGATATCAAAAATGAGATCTTCGTCGCGACTCAGGCCTTCCTGATTACCGCTTCTAGGATCAATACTTTTCAGGAAAAAGAATGTTTCAAGTTGATCGAGATAAAACCAGTTGAAGTTTGTGAACTCCGAGAGCTCTTGCTCGTGATCTTTGATCCAGGATTTCAGTACACTGGCAGGTAAGCGCGGAAGGCTCTTCCGGATGCTTTTCCACCTGGCAGAATACCTGGAACGAATTCTGGATTTGAGGCGTCGATATTGTAGGGGAGAAAAGATCATAAAAAGTGGCTGGGAAGGTCGGACTCGAACCGACGACCAACAGATTAACAGTCTGCTGCGCTACCAACTGCGCCACTCCCCAACTCATAGTCAAAAGGTCTGTACTTTATAAACCCCCGAACTATTTTTGTCTATAAGGTTTTTAGACGCTTTGGCGTCATTTCGACTGATTAAAAAGCTCAAGTTTTACTTATAACTGACCGATAGGATCAGGAAAGGTAGGCCTTTTTGGGCAATAAACCATCTCCCTATGTTCTGCGCGCGCTCTGTATTTTAGGACCTGAAGAGATCCTAAAACTTGCTCACGTACTGAATCGGGAGGAAGTCACTTTTAAGAAGGCCTCTGGCGATGACGTCGTGGTCTGGAAGCAGGAGAAGGTGTCAGCTAAGAAAGAAGAGGCCCGGCCCAGAACTGAGGCTAAAGTGCTGCAGTTTAGCCGACCGGCCTCTGTTATCGAAGAACGGGCCGAAAAGACTCCGGAAGATCTATCCGATGATTCTCAGATCATGAGCTCAGAAGTGATACTTATTCAGCGAGAAATTGCTCGTGAAACGTCTTCCGAAGGCCAAAAAGCCTCCGCTAAATCGGGTTATTCCCGGGCCAATGATATGTATATTGTGAAATCCCAGTCTCTTGATGGGAAAGAAAAAATCCGGTTCGCTTCTACGAACGGAGTTCTAGTTAATAAAAAACAAGCTTAGATAAACGGGATCGCCGTAATTCTCTGAGGCATTTTAATTCCCAGATCTTTCACAACTTGCGGATCCATTGAAACTTGTCCATCTCCATGAACCTGCAGCTGAGTTCTCGTGGCAAAAAAATCATGCTCAGGATGTTCCAGAGAAATGATAACTTCTCTCGCCTCTTTCGGATCGTAACTCTTGTTCGTAATCAGGACACCGGTGATTTTTTCCTTAATTGGTTTTACTTCGCGCAGGGGACAGCGATAGTGAGGACCACCATCGAAAGGATCTACTTCAAAAGTATATTTGAAACCGATACTTTCAAGCATCCGCTTTACCGGTTCTGTTTCCTTGCCGACTTTACCGATGGCTTCCCGGGCTTCCAGAGGAAGAAGTGTCTGGTAAATATTTTCAGACGGAAAAAGACTGAGAATAAATTCTTTATTACTTCTGCTGAGAATATCTGCCTCAACATAGTTCATATTGAGAAACTTTCTTCCAATCGCTTCCCATAGGGGAGAATTACCGTTTCTGTCGAAAGGAGGCATGAGTTCAGAGTGAATCATCGTCTTGAAGCGCTCAGGATTTTTTGCCATGTAAAGAAAGCGAACATAGGAAAGTTGCTTACCGAGTTTTTCTTTGTGACCGCGGAATTCCGGATTAAGAATCAGTCCGCCGATTTCTGTCGGGCCATTCGTATCGAGTCCGAGTTTCAAGGTTCCGTGAACAAAACCTGTGTTGATCGTCTGGGAAAATTTCGATTCCTGGCCAACAGATAAATAGAAGTGGGGCTCATCCTCAGTCCCATGCTGGGCATGAATCATCGAGACACCCAATATTTCACTGGTAGATTTATCTTCGAGAACGAAAATATAGTAGTTCTTATAAAACTCAGCACTGGGATTCAGAAAACTCCGCATGGAGCTCGTGATCTTGGACTTGATCATGTCTTCATCAGCGGGAAGGTTGATGAAGACCATCATGTGGCTAAGCTTAAAGAGATCTTTCAGATCCTCATGACGGACCGATCTGAGAATAAACATTAATTTTCCTCTATCAACAGCGA
>JAYVHR010000552.1:0-6560 GCA_043771075.1 Bacteriovoracaceae bacterium | reverse complement strand
GTGGGATAGAGTGAATCCTTGCTGACATCGTGATTTTTACAAAGTTCGAGTAAGGGTTGAAGCCCACGTTCGGCATCTCCCATATGAAAATGTGTGACTCCGCACTTTCCAGTGAGACTTCCACCGACGTAGCAGTCTGCAACGATGCGGGCAATTTCTCCGGTGGTGGGTTGTGATCCGCGGAAATCACTGATCGCCATTTCACCCGCCCCAATGACTTCCCTGATGAGAATCATATCTGTGCGCACATTACCGGTGAGGGTTGAGGGTGGAACGGAGTATCCTCCGGAATAAATGAAAGAGGTGATTCCTTCTTCATTGAATTCTCTCGCCTGTGCCAGGAGTGCAGGCATGTTCCGCGAATAAATATCCGTACCGATACAACCCACAACCGTTGTAATTCCGCCGAGAACAATTTCCGGGAGAGTTATCTGGGGTGAGCGGGAGGCAAAACCTTTTTCACCTGACCCTCCGATAATGTGTTCATGCGGATCGATGAATCCGGGAAACACAAAACAATCAGAAGCATCGATGGATTGAATCTTGAGGTTGAGGCGCGCGACTTCCTGTTCATTGATCTCACCAATCTTGATGATCTTCTCGCCTATGCAGAGAATATCGATTTTTCCGAGATGCCGGGGAGAGTAAATATCCCCGTTCCGGATGATAGTGGCTAATGCCATGCCTGTTCCTCGTAATACTCATCCTGCTGAATGGGAATGAATCGCGAAAAATCATGAATGACCTGTCCCTTCCTTTCACGAATGATTTTCCGCGGGAGTTCGATGTCTTCATAGAGATAGACTATGACCTCATTCTCCTTCATCTCATCGATAGCTCTTTCCAGAGAAAGGCGACAATCAGAGATAACTTTGACATCAACATCGGGATTGGTTTTCCGGATATATCTCAGGAGGATTTCCGGCACTTCTCCGACCTGTCTTTCACGGAGGTCTTCATCTTCGCGGATAATAATTTTCGGGAAGACCTCGGCGGCTGCGAGGCCGGAGAGGCCGATCATTTCTTCAGACCTGTCTCCCGGGACGCCGAGGACGAGAGTCGAACTGGAGATATTCCATCCAGCAACCATTTTGCCGACAGAACGGATGGCTTCCGGATTGTGGCCATAATCCACGAGAACATATCCCCTTCCCACTTGATAAAGATTGGTTCTGCCTGAATTGGTAGAATTATGAAATGATCTGAGACCGTCGAGGCATTCGCGCAGTGGAACTTCCATCACATCACAAGCAGCGAAGGCAGCCAGCACGTTTTCGATCTGAAAATCCGCAGTCCCCCCGATAGTAAGAGGAATATCTCGCGTGTTTGCTATGAAAGTTTCTCTGTTCCCATGGAGTTCATAAATAGCACTCTCACGATGGACGTAGGCGCGGTTTCCTTTTTCCACATGATTGATGACAAATTCAGAATCGGGATCTCGCGAAAAGATAACCAGCTTCCTTCCCTCCGTCGTGAGATTCTTTTCTGTCATCAGTTTTCTTAGGGGTGCAGAGTCCGCATTCAGAATGATATGACCACCACTCCTGACACGCTCGGCGACGAGACTTTTCACTCTCAGGATGTCATCGAGATCTTCGATCCCATCCTGGCCAATGTGATCCGCCTGTACATTGGTTATGATTCCGACATCACTCCAGTCATATCCGAGACCTCTTCTCATGATTCCGCCGCGGGCGGTTTCAAGCACGGCGACTTCGACTCCGGGATCATTCAATACAACTTTAGCTGAAGCCGGTCCGGTCGTGTCACCCCTGACGACTTGTTTTCCGCCGATATAAATTCCATCTGTGGTGGTGTTACCCACGACGAGATCAAGCCGCGAAATAATATGAGTAATGAGCCTTGAGACAGTCGTCTTTCCGTTTGTCCCGGTGACCGAAATAATCGGAACTCGACTCGGCAGATTCGGCGGGTACAAATAGTCAACGATGGCCCTTCCGACGTCGCGCGATTTTCCGCGTGAAGGATAGAGATGCATGCGAATGCCGGGGCCCGCGTTCACTTCAATGATCCCGCCTTTCTGTTCCATCCACGATTTTTTAATATCTTCGAGAATGAGATCAATGCCACAGACATCAAGTCCGATGATTCTTGCGGCCCTTTCGCACATTTCCCGGTTCTCGGGATGGATGTCTTCAGTCACATCTTCCGCGCTTCCACCCGTGGAAAGATTGGCCGTTTCTTTCAGATAAACAATTGTCCCGTTCTGAGGCACAGTATCAAGTTTCAATTTGTTTTTTTCATCCACGTCGATGTATGTCATCGGCTTTTCGTGACCCTCACCCCGGAGAGGATTTTCATTCTCAATGGCGATCAATTCGCGCACAGTGAGTTTCCCGTTTCCAACCACATGAGCAGGGATTCGATGTGCCGCCGCCACCATCTTTCCGCCCACAACCAGAACGCGAAAATCCTGGCCCGTGAAAAATTCTTCGATGATCACGCTTGAGGAGAATTCCCGCGCCACCCTCCAGGCCTCACGTACTTTTTCTGGAGACGAAATATTGAGGCAGACGCCGTTTCCATGGTGGCCATCGTGCGGTTTCATGGCAACTGTTGTCGCGAGCTCCTGGAACGCTACCAGTGCCTCTTCCTCTGAACCGACCACTATCCCGCGGGGGACAGGGAGCGATGCCTGTTCCAGGATTTTTTTTGCACAGTCTTTATCCTGGGCAATCCGGACAGCGATATCGGATGTTACTCCGGTTGTTGTCGCTTGAATGATTTTCCGGTGCTTCCCGTAACCGAACTGGATGAGACTTTCTTCATTCAGGCGACTCCAGGGAATCCCTCTCGCCTCTGCGGCATGAATAAGGGAAAGAGTGCTGGGGCCCATCGCGTTCCGGGAGATAATCTTTTTTGCTTCACAGATTTTTTCTTCTATTGGATATTTTTTACGGCCGACGACTGCTGCAACTAACTCTACTGCCGTCTCGAGAAGAAAGCGCATTCCTTCCTCACACTTGTATCTGACTGCCACCTGATAAACGCCTTCAGCTCCGCCGTAAATCGTTTTTCCATATGTCACTCCGATGCCTGCAAGATCAGAAAGTTCGAGGGCAACGTGCTCAGTAATATGGGCAAAGTAAGTCCCCCGGTTAAGTCTCTCTATGAATCCACCTTCGTATCCTGGTGAGCAGTGGTGCTTGTGAATTCCCGGCAAGACTGCGATCAGTCTGTCGGTAAATCCTGGGAGATCGGTACTGGCCTTTTCTGTGAGATCTTGCAGCTCAAGAATCATGAGAAGGATCGGCTGATGATTGAACACATTGGGCCCTGTAAAGGTGCGGATGCTCCGGATATTCATATGTCTCCTGCGTTGCTCTGAACTAGAATTCCGGGGGAACTGGTGCCAGAAACTTGCCAATCAAAAGGTCATATTCATGAGTGGATTTGTCCCATTTAGGGAGGATTCCCCTGAGAGTTAAGGGAATTTTGTCCCTGTCATTTTTACACGCTCTGCTCAAGAGAAAGTCCGGCCGGTTATACTTCTTTCATGACTCGCGCATTAATCATTCTGGTCCTTGTTTTACTGGTCCTGCCTGCGGTGCACGCGAAAGACTTTCGCCAGTCTCAAGTGGAAGCTGCGATCAAGGATGCGGTTAAGACAATTGATTCCGCCCTGAAGAGAAACTCACCGATGCAGGAAGTATTGCTGCAGATGAGGGAAGCTTTCGGCAACGTTCAGTATCTTCCACGCGGTCAGAACTATCCTCATTGTGAAAAGAAACCCGGTGTGCGAGCTTTCGTCGCCCGGGATTCCGGGATCATCCGTCTCTGTTCAACTCTCTTTGATGAAAAATGGGATCGCTCATCCCTGGCACAGATTCTTCTTCATGAAAGTGCGCATGTGGCGGAAATTCATGACGAGTGCATGGCCACGAAATATGAATTAGGTGCGCTTAAGCTCGCGAAGAAAAGTATTTCATTCGAGAGTGATTACTGGAAAGCCTGCAGGATCACCCGGAAGTTTGATCCTTTTCAGATTGTCGGAGCGGCCAATCCATAGGACAATTTCTCCATAATCCCCTTATGGAGAACTCATGAACTGGAATGTTGATCCCGAAATAGTGAATATCGGTTTTTTTTCTCTCCGCTATTACAGCCTAATGTTCATCATCGGATTTCTTTTGATGGGCGAATATGTGAAGAAACTTTTCGCTAAATATAACCGCGACCCCGAACTCGTTTCATCTCTCACTACCCACATCATCGTCGGCATGCTGATCGGCTCTCGACTGGTTCATTGTTTTTTCTATGAGCCGCAATACTATTTTTCTCACCCACTCGACATACCGAAAATCTGGCAGGGCGGTCTCGCCAGTCACGGTGGTTATCTCGGGGTGATCATCGCTGTCTGGATTTTCATGAGGAAGAATCCGTCTCTTAAATTTTTCTGGATCCTGGATCTCATTTCCGGGCCTTGTTTATTTGTCGGTGGACTCATCCGTATCGGAAATCTTTTCAACTCAGAGATATACGGCAAAACAACAGATGTCCCATGGGCCATGGTATTTCAAAGAGTCGATCCATTTCCAAGACACCCTTCCATGATTTATGAAGCTATCGGCTACTTAACGATCGCAGGTATTCTTTTCTGGATGGAAAAGAAAAAATTCACCACCTGGAAAAAGGGAAGTATCTTTTCTCTGGCACTCATCATGAGTTTCATTTTCCGCTTTCTGGTTGAATTTACCAAAGATGAACAGGCCACAATTACTCTCATTCCATTCATCAACATGGGCCAGCTTCTGTCTCTAGCATTTGTCATTGGCGGAACTCTTCTCTATCTGCGGATTCAGAAGAACCCGGAATAGTCCGACAGGAAAACTCGGAAAATGCCTTAGAATTCAGTCTATCCTGCATGAACCCCCGCTTTCCCCGGGGGGAGTGCTGCCGATTTCCCCTTGATTTTGCGAATTTTGACCTTTCCGTTTACTCTTAAGGTGGAGTCATTCTCAAGGGGGATGTTATTCAGGACCAGGATAAAAAGAAAATTCTCGACGTTAATGCCATTCAGTCTGAGAGGCAGGGTCTCTCCGGAGTCTTAGAAACTGTCATGAGACGATTCCGCGATGTGAGCTTCTTTCTTGTTATGGCCCCCATCGCCTTTCTCTACGTCATGTGTGTCAGCATTGCTCTCATCCCAGGCGTATCGCTTTACCGCGAAGTCACTGCCTGGACTGCCGGTTCTAACCAGTTCGTTCAGAATGCCGGTCTGGCTTTCTCCATCAGCGCCGCATTTTTTCTCTATGGCCTCTCGATTATTTTTGTCGTGCCACTCGTAAATAAGCTTCTTCCGCTCAAAGTAAAACCGCATCGGGCAACATGGTACTCATTAAGTGTTGTTCCCTGGTACTATCACAACGCCCTTACTTATCTCGTCCGTTATACTTTTCTCGAGTTCCTTACACCGACTCCGCTGAATAAACTTTTCTATCAGATGATGGGAATGAAAATCGGCAAGGGAACAATTATCAACTCAACCAACATTTCTGATCCGTGCCTGATTGAAATCGGTGATTACGTCACCATTGGTGGATCGGCCCATATCGTTGCTCATTACGGAATGAAGGGCTTCCTGATCATCGATCGCGTAAAGATCGAGGACAAAGTTACGATTGGCCTTAAGGCCACTATCTTCGGAGATGTGGTTATCGGTAAGGGCGCACTCATCAAAGCTGGTGAAGTTGTGATGCCGAAGGCTAGAATTCCTGCCCGGGAAGAGGGCCCGAAGGAAATTCCGAAACAAGACGAACGGGAATCCCAGCCGGCATAGCGCCAATTCTTTCTTAAGGGAAATTTTTGAGACCGAAGCGCCTGAGTTATGGCAATTAACTCCGGACGGTACTCTTAACTCCAACGCAGGGAAGAAACATGAAATCAGTTCTGACTTTTTTCGCTCTCCTCATTGTTTTGAAATCCACCGCATTCGCCAAAGTTGTGATGATCGATGACAAAGTCTTTCTCCGGAAAGACGGTCACCAGATTCCGGTTTTCGTTGTGAACGATCTCATTGAAAAAGAGAAAGTGAAAAAGGTTCACCTGTTCGGCGACGGAAAAATCCATCTCATTTCATTTGCTGTCGGGAAAGATGCGGAGAAACTTTTCTCCATCGACGACAAGGGCTTTATCTATGCCATCGAGCCTTTCGCCAAATATAGAGTGAAAGATGTAATCGATAATGAACGTTTCGTTTTTCAGGAAATTCCAGGGAAACGTTTTCGAGTGAATGGCAAAGGGTTCTTTATTTCTGATTACCGGTAGAAAATAGTCATGGTGGCGGAGACTTCGTTTAAGAGAAAATAATTGTAATGGACTCCGACAACAAGTGGACGCCACCACGAGTACTGAACACCCGCGTATGTCGCTTTCTTTATTTTCGCAGGCACCAGCATATCATCCTCGAACTTCGGAGTGAGTGAATCCTCTGTCCGCATCCCGTAATTAAACAACCAGTTTCTCCAGGCAAGTGAAGCCGAATAAATAGTGATGTCCACTTTCTGCTGATCGAACTTGTATTTGTCTGCAATGATTTT
>JAYVHR010000551.1:0-9926 GCA_043771075.1 Bacteriovoracaceae bacterium | reverse complement strand
ATGAAAAAACTCCAGCTGTCTGAGCATGAGAAATTTCTTTTCATCGCCTCGGTCGCGGAAGAAAAAAAGTCTCGCACGCTCCTCACACTTGGGAAGTTACCGGGGGATGTGTTGAAGGCCGATTTTAAGTTTACTCTCGAGAGCATCGCCAACATTGCCATGAAACAGCTCTCTGATGGCTGCATTATCCATCTGAGTAATGGTCTTGACGATGCCATCCTCCACGCGAAACATAAAAAAGATCACTTTTCGAAATCAAATTTCAATATCATGAGCGCTCCCATGATTTGTCACCCGATTCTTTCACCTGATTCTCCGATATTTATCAATCTCAAAGGAAAGCATGATGAAGTCCTTGAGCACCTGAATGCCAACTCGCTCATGTGCGTACCGGTGATAAAAGATAATCACAAATACGGAGCGATCACATTCCTCCGGAGTAAGGGCAGAAAGGATTTCTGTGAGGAAGATCTGAAGCGGGGCGAAGAATTATCCAAAAAAGCCGCTTACGTCTACGAGCTTCTGACTGAGATTTAATTGTTCCAAGTTTTATAAACACTATCTGGCTTTTAGTCCTTCATTTTTCATGACCATGTTAGGCCAATGCTCTACTTTATCCTATAGCGCAAAAATTAATTTAAAAACACGACCTTGCAAGGCCGTCCTTAATATGACCAAACGCCCTCTCACAGATGAAGAAACGAACGAAGTGATCCGACGGATTGCTTCGAACATCAAAGAAAAGCGCCTCACCCGAGGTCTCAAACAGACCGACATGGCCCGCTACGGATTTGGCTACCGCTGGTACCAACGACTGGAAAGCGGAAGGCACGTTCCGACACTTCCGACGATGATTAAACTCGCCCGATCGCTTGAGATTGATATAGTGGAATTATTCAAATGAAAATCCTCATCGTGGAGAGAGACATATCACTCCTTGAAACGATGAAAGATATTTGCGACATAGAAAATCTTATTCCCATCACCGCCAAAAACTGCGACGAGGCCAGAAATTTTTTATTGAAAGGTCAGCTTCCGGATCTCATTATCTGCGACGAATTTGTTCCGCTACGGTCGGGATCAGAGTGGCGCCAGGAATTGAGTCTTCATCCGAAGTGGAAGGAAATCCCTTTTGTTCTGATGAAAGCTCAGCGGGATAAAATGGGCAATACTCAAACGATGGAACTCCAGAAGCCTTTCTCGATCGATGAAGTCCTCGGGATTTTTCAGAAGATCAGACTTTCTTCACGAACTCGGACTTGAGATTCATGGCGCCGATGCCATCGATCTTGCAGGAAATATTATGACCGTCAGTACTTTCCACGAGACGAATATTTTTCACCTTCGTCCCCACTTTCACCGTTGATGATGAACCCTTCACTTTCAGATCTTTGATCACGGACACACTATCCCCATCCCGAAGTACAGTGCCATGAGCATCCCGGATCGAAGTGTCGGCTTCGGCATCAACGACGGCCACCGAGGGACTCCATTCATGAAAACATGTTGGACAGACCATCAGGCCCCCGTCTTCATAGCTATCAGGCGAACCACACTTGGGACATTTGACTTCGCTATCCATTTTCTTCCTTAATATCTAATTGTAGAAGTTTTTAACACATCCTTCCAGAAAAGTCCTATGCTATGGTCATATCTATGAATGTCATCGTGAGGACTATCCTCAGTATTTTGGGTTCACTTGGGGCAGTCCTGCTCCAGAAGTACCTCATTACTTTCGATCAATGGATCTTCATCTATTTCTGGGTCATAGCCATGGCCTGGTATGGAAAAATGTTTCAGGGAATAGTCTGCACAATTACTTCTCTATCCCTCGCGGGTTTCTTCCTCATTCCTCCGGAAAAATTCGGTCTCGATGATGTCTCGATGCTTTTCGTTCTCACGTGTCTCGGGATCTGGATCAGCTTCTCCATGCAAAAATACCATGAGGGAAAAGTTCGGCTCTCAGAGAGTGAGAAGGTGGCCAAGGCCAAGGGCTTTCTCGATACCCTCCTGGATAACATTCCTCTCATGGTTTTCGTGAAAGACGCTCATGAACTGCGGTTCACAAAATTCAATGAAGCTGGGCTGAGACTACTCGGGCATAAGCGGGAAGATCTCATCGGAAAAAATGATTTCGATTTCTTCCCCTCTGAGCAAGCCGTTTTTTTTCAGGCGAAAGACAGAGAGGTTCTGCTCAGTGGTGAAATCAAGGATATTCCCGTAGAAGAAATCAACACGGCGTTTGGAAAAAAACTTCTGCACACGAGGAAAATCCCCATTCTCGACGAAGAGAACAGGCCGATCTTTCTCCTCGGGGTTTCCGAAGATATCACTGAAAAAATGGAACGCGAGAAAATTAGTGCCATTAAGCTTCAGGAAGAAGCGGCCCTGCGTGAGCGCACACTCATTCAGGAAAGAGAGAGCCTTGTCGCCCAGGCGATTTCCACTCTTTCCCAGACCATTGATTACCAGGAAACTATCCGCGGAATAGTGAGAGTTGTTGTGCCGGCCCTCGGTGACTGGGCCGTTCTGTCGCTCGTCAGCGAAGAAGGACAGTTCCAGAGGACCGCAGGACTTCATCGTGATCCCCATCTTCAGATTTACATTGATGAATTTCTCCGGGATTTCCCTCCCGGTGAAGAAGATCTCGAAGTCCAGAAGGCGCTCCGGAAAGGCGAGGGAACGCTGGAAGTGGGGATGTCCGAGTCGGAGCTAGCTTCTCTCGGAAGAAATCCCAGGAAGACAGAAATTTATCACAAGCTCGGAACATATTCTTCGATCATCATCCCGCTCTGGAGCCGCGACGGAGTACAGGGCGTTCTCAGTATTTCCCGCGGAAACCAGCGGCCACCGTTTGATGAGCTGGATTTTTCGCTCGCCAAGGAAATCGGAAGACGGGCCGGGACAATTCTCGACAATACTAAACTTTTCCAGTCGACACAGAAAGCAGTTCAGGCACGTGACGAATTCCTTTCCATTGCCAGTCACGAGCTGAAGACTCCCATCACATCCCTCAGGCTTCAGCTTGAAATGATGAGCCGGAACGCGAAAATGAAAGAAGTGGAGAAACCGGTAAAGAATGCGATCCGGCAAGTGGATCGCCTAACACTACTGGTGAACGATCTCCTGGATGTTGGAAGACTGGAATCCGGAAAAATGAATTACCACATAAAGGTGATTTATCTGAGTGACCTGGTGAATGAAGTCACGGAAGCAATCCTTCCTCAGTTTACTGCCCACAGTACGCAGCTTGAAGTGCGAAGCGAATCGAATCCGGCGGTCTTCGTTGACAGTTACCGGATGGAACAGGCGCTGGTGAATCTTCTGAACAATGCTTTGAAGTATGGGTCGGGTAAGCCGGTTATCGTTTCCGTGAGTCTCAAGGAAAATCTCGCTCAACTCACCGTCATGGATCACGGCATGGGAATTCACGAAAATCAGATCTCGAGGATTTTTGACAAGTTTGAACGGGGTGGAAAGGATTCAAGCATCGCTGGTATGGGTCTCGGACTTTTTATCACTCACGAAATTATCAAGATGTTCAAAGGCTCGATCGAAGTGCGAAGCGAAGTGGGAGAGTGGACGGAATTTGTCATCACCCTCCCGCTTGCGTAGATAAATTAATTCTTCTTATAAATTCTGACGTAGTCCACGAGCATTTCCACATCACCCTTGTTGAATATCGAATCATCCAGGCCGTCATAACCACCCCAGCCTCCGCCCCATGCAAGGTTAAGAAGCATCTTAAATTGGTGCCCGGGAGTTTCCCTGCTGTATGGCCAGCCCAGAGGAGCGCCCGTTCCTTCAAAGGTAGAGCGGATAAATGAATCATGAAACTGAATGGCGTCACCCACGACGACCCGGCGATTGATTACTCTACCATCCATATAAAAAGTCAACGTGGTTGGTGTCCACTCAAGTGTCCAGGTATGGAAACGTGCCGAGATTGGCTCAGTCCAGATGATCTCGTGGCCCTGTCCGGTTGTTCCCCATTTATTCGGCCACAGTCCCACGTTCGGATTTCGGTGAAGAGTCGCGTAGGATTTATAAATTCCCTTCGCTTCATCAGCTCCAATCTGTTCCATGATGTCGATTTCTCCGGAGTCAGGCCATCCACCGAGAGTGCTGTCTCCCAGGAGCCAGATCGCGGGCCAGGTTCCCCGTCCGGCCGGAAGTTTCGCGCGGATTTCGTAACGTCCATGAGGCATGTCTACAAGATGAGGACCCCAGGCACGTTTTCTCGTGTTGATGGATCCGGAGGTGTACTGATACGTTTTGTTCTGATCCTGCTTACACGCAATTGATTCTTTTCTCAGCTGGAGAACAAGATAGCCGTTGTTGTATCCTTCACTCAGCCGGTGTTCCACGCGGACGTTTTCACGACGGGAATCTGTGTAGCACTGAGCTTCGTTGTTGATCACATAGTCGATTGTGTAATCCCAGAAGGCCGGATTCGGAAGACCATTGTGTCGGTTTTCAAATTCGTCATTGAAGTAAAGTGAATACCCGGCAGGTACCTCTGCTCCCGGCGCCTGGAGCGCCGGCGCGGATGAGGCGACATTCGCGTAAACTTCCGAAGAAGAAGAAAGATTTGCGGCACCGACAGCAATCGCTGTCATTTTAATTTTCGTATCATTGTTCGGAGTTGTGTACGGACATGAGAATGGAGCCGAGGAATCCGTGCAGATGAGCTCACCATTCACATAAAAATCAATCCGCGAAGCCTTGTCAGATACGGCGGAGAAATTCATGCTGGTATTGTTCATGAGATACATATTATTGGTCGGAAACGTGACAGAGATTGATGGAGGAATCGGAGGCGGATCATTCGGGAGATTTAATGTTCCGATCTGGAAGACCGTATCCGGCGTAATGGTCACGACACCCGGACCAGGTGTGGAAGAAACCTTGGGGTATCCACTGTCGCTCTTATAGAACCCCGCGAGGATCTTATAATTACCCTTCAGCAGATTCGAAGGAAGATTTACTGTGCGGGCAAAAGTCATGTTGCCGTTCCATGATGTTGTTCCGGGATCAGGACGGAAGTCATCCTGAATGACAGTACTGCCGTTCATATCCTGGAAATAAACGAAGATCACAAGATCAGAAGCAATCCCTGTTCCGGCAAACTGATAATTGACGGTAAGGGGTTTACCCTGAATCCCGCTCACTGATGGGAGAGCGTGAATATAGGGAACACCGGCCGTGAGAGTCGGATTGGGAGCGGGAATCGGTGTAGGTGCAGGAGTCGGTACCGGAGCATTTCCACTCACTGTGACTGTTGCAGATTGTTCCGCTGAAACACCATCAACATTTTTCGCCACAACTTTGATTAAGACGTTTCCCGCTGTCGACGGAGATTGCCATCCACAATTGTAAGGAGAAGCGTTCACCACGCAATGTTGAACTCCATTCACGTAATAAGTTACGGACGAAGCGTTCGTTGCTCCGGATGAAAGTGTCGTCCAATACGAAGGAGCAATCGTTGTTCCGTTTGAAGGCTGCCAGAGAGAAACTGTAGGAGCGGGGGCGAGTGAGCGAACGGAAACAGAAACAGAATGTTCAACACTCACACCGATAGAATTTCTTGCCACGGCCCTGATCGAAACCGTTCCGCTTGCCGGAGTCATCCAGCTGCAATTGTAGGGAGAAGCATTCACCACACAGTGTTGTGTTTCGTTGACGAAATAAGTGACGGAAGAGGCGTTGGTTGCACCCGCAGACAGAGTGGTCCACATATTCGGTTCAACAACAGATCCATTCCCCGGTTGCACGATGGCAACTGTCGGATCCGGAACCGGTGCTGAAACAATGACGGAAATGCTTTGTTCCGCAGACTGACCGTTACTGTTTCTTGCCACTACTTTCAGGACCACAGTTCCTGCCGATGCAGGAGATTGCCAACCGCAGTTGTAAGGAGAAGCTGTCACCACACAATACTGAGCACCGTTCACATACCAGGTGACAGAGTTGGCATCCGTGGCACCTGCTGAAAGAGTTGTCCAATAGGAAGGTGTAAAGCTCGCGGCATTCGCCGGCTGCCATAAGGAGACAGTTGGTGCCGGTGCAGTGTAGGCCGCTTTGATACTCACAGAAATAATCTGACTGGCCTCTGCACCGTCGGAAGACTTCGCGACTGCGCGGATAGAATGAGTCCCACTGGCGGGAGTAAACCATCCGCAGTTGTACGGGTAAACCGAGGTTTCACAGTAGTACATTCCGTCGAGAAAATAGGTAACCGATGAAGCGTTAGTGGCGCCGGAAGAAAGTGTCGTCCACATGTTCGGATCAAGTACTGCTCCATTCGCCGGTTGCCAGATGGAGATGCCCGGGGTGACTGCCCACGAAGTTGCAGTCATGACCAAAAGAATCAGACCAAGAAATATGTTCTTCATCGTTACTCCGTAATTTCATCTTATTATAGGTGATCACAGGAGTTTCTTTGAGAATTAAAGGGGATTTAAAGTTTGGGCGACGGGGATTGAGAGACTTAGAAAATTGTTAAGATTAATCAGGGACGAAAATCAGCGGCATAGTGACCACAGCTTCTTTAAGGATTATTCACATCCGACTTGTGTTCTTAAAATCTGGAGAGAACCAGTTTCTCGACTGGAAAGCCGTTTTCATGCGCAAAGTTCACGTATTCCGTATACTTAGCTTCCGGCATTGTCTTTGTTCGCGAGAGAATCCACATGGATTTTCTTTTTTTATCGCCAACGAGCACATATCTGTATTCGGAGTCGAGTTTCACAATCGTGTAATCACCTTTCACGCGGAAGAGGCGGGTGAAGAATGAATTGAATGTCACAATCAGTTCGGCATTCGTGGCCGCATTTTTTACCACGGCCTGGCCTTCTATATCGCTTGTTCCTTTCTTCTTTAAGCAGGTGTTAATAACAGAAATTGTCTGTGAATTGATGAGACCATATTCTGCAGTTTGCCCTATGCAGTTTCTGGTGAAGAATTGTGGGAGTGATGAAATGGCATACCACTTACCAAGGTATCGTTCGATATCAACATGATCAGCAGTCGGGAGTTCGCGACTTCCACCGGCACAAGCGCCGTAAGAAAGAGTGAGCAAAAGAATCATCAATGTTTTCATAAAAACTCCCTGTGACACCGTTGTAGCAAACAGGGTCACAGAGGAGAATAGACAAAAGTTGGACGTGTATTATCTGAAGAGAGAATTGAGGAGAGTCGCGAGGCGTTTGCCGCCATTAAGAAGTTGGCGATTCATGAGATCAACGTTTCTCTTGTAGTAGGCTTCTGTTACCCGGATTGTTCCGTCAGCAGAGGCAGCGAAATTATAGATTTCTTTTCTCGCATTCATGTCTTCAGCAATGATCGTGCTGAAAGCGAAAGCTGGAAGATCATAAGGTGGAGTGAAAGCTTTTCCATGCTCGAGCCAGTTGGCGTAATCCACATGACTCATGGGAGATTTCGCGATCATGAGACCATCCCAAAGAGCGTGAAGATTGGAGCTTTTTCCGTCGAAAGTGATACGAACATCATTTCCGCCACGATCTTCCACACGGCCGGCGTGAAGTGGTTGATGGAGATCGCCCACAAAATGAACAATGAATTTCAGCGCATTCTCTTTAGCAACTGCATCGACACCAGATTTTTTCAGGACGGCGACCATCTCAGTAATTGCACCGACAACGTCACCATCGTGAGCGTGCTCAGCAGTCGTGTAATCCTCACCATCAGGAATATTCACGAAGTGCCACGACTTCGTGTGCGACCACTCACTTTCGGATTTAACGAAGTCTGCCCAGTTGGCAACTGAGGCAAGGGTCTGACCCTGGAGAAGATCTTTAACGGCTTTTTTAGCAGCAGGAGAAAGATTGTTTTCGGCGACTTGTGCAACCACCATGTGGCCCTGGGAACCCCATCCCCAGCTGTTTTGTGTCATTAGAATCATCATCAGGGCAAATAAACGTCTCATTGAAACTTCCTTGTTCAAGACACAACAATGTTAGGTAATCGCCGGAAGCTCGGTCAAGCTCACTTATGTCAGGAATAAGTGAAGCTAA
The DNA here is from genome assembly GCA_043771075.1 of Bacteriovoracaceae bacterium. GTDB lineage: Bacteria > Bdellovibrionota > Bacteriovoracia > Bacteriovoracales > Bacteriovoracaceae > Peredibacter. The sequence goes on along the minus strand of JAYVHR010000551.1, from coordinate 1,890 downwards.
TGTATTCTCGAGACGGCGCGGAGCCGCATGACAGGGGATATTAGAGAATGTTGGCCCATAGGGGCATGATCTCCTAGAATTGAAGCATGAATTATCTTTTTCTCCTCCTAATCGGGCTCTCGGCCCATGCGATTTCTCCTCAGGAAAAAATCCTCATGGATGCGTGCCACAAACGCGAGCCGAACGGTTGCGAACAATTGGGCGCGTATTATCTCGCACGGGAAAACTGGGACAACTCACTTCTGATTGGCGAAACACTTTGCAAGCGTGAGTCTGTCATCGGCTGCACCTATGCAGGGACAGCACTTCTCGCAAAAAAGAAATTGAAAGAAGGTCTGACGTATCTCAATCAGAGTTGTGACAAGTTTGAGCCGTTCGCCTGCCGCTCACTCGGGCGTCTCATGAAAAAAGAAAACGGAAATCTGTCGCATCTGTATTTCCGTCGCGCCTGTCACTATGGTTTGAAAGAAGTGTGCCGTGATCTCTCAAAGAAAAGAGAGCTCTTCACAAAAATGGGAGAGGGATTTTTAAAACAACTGAAAGATGACTGCGCGGATTCCACTACCAGTATCTGCCAGGATCGTCTGAAGGAAGTGACAAGCTGTCCCGGTCCACTCTCAAAAGAAGATTGTCTTCTCATGCCGGGTTATCTTTCCATCTGGTTCCGCGCAAAGATGATGCAGATTCAGGCGAAGCTCGCTCTCACCACATTACTGGCGGAAGAAAAAAAGCTGAAAGCGTTTTCAAACAACCTCGAAGAAGTCCTGAAAGATTTCAAGCACGGGGAACACCACCGTTATGTCATGGGGTTCAAAAAAATCTGTGCTGAAGGAAAAAAGGCGACAACAGTTGATCTTTATCCCGAAACATATAAAGACATGAATGAAACATTTCTCAAGGCCGCTTCAAAATTTTTCTCGGAAGGGAAGAAGGATGACTGTTATAAATCCGGTCTTGGCCTCGAAGCTTTCGCGGTTGGTAACCTTGATCCGATAAGTCCCTCAAAGCTCGATGTGTGGAAAATTAACCATGACGGCAATCTGATACAAATTACAGATGGTTTGCCCTGATTGTCAGAGGTCAGTGGGCCTCGTATTTCGGTTGTGTTAAGTCACTCATCCACCTCTTCTTTTTCTCTCTGTTGTTTGGTTTAAGACTCTTGACCGAGTGATTAAACCAAACCCTCTTCTTAGGAGAAGAAAAATGAAAACACTTATCGCTACAGTTCTCGCCCTTACGACTTTGAATGCCATCGCTGCTTCGATTCCGGTTTTTGAAGGAAGTCGTTATTCAGTTCTCGAAGGTTCTTTCGGAATCAACGAAGAAATGGGCCGCGCATGGGTGGAAGTGGCAGAGTCATCAGGAATGTCTTCAGATGATTCAGGTCCATCTTACTCAAGAGTTAAAGTTGACGGTCTTTCAGTTGTTGGTGGATCAGTTGTTCTCGAAGTTGATGGCCAGCAGGTTGAATGTGCGAAAATCAAACCAGTGGGAATCTTCCGTTACCGTGTGGCCAAAGCTACTGGCAACTGTCAATTCACAACGAAACTTGAAACCAGAACGACTGATGATGGATTTGAAGTTCGCAAGAATACAGTCAAAATCCTCCTCCTCAACACTAAGTAATCTTTCTTTCCAGACTTACCAGATCCCTGTGAAAGCAGGGGTCTGGCATTAACCAAAACGCTCAGGTTTTATTCCCTTCCGACCGATACGCCCTTCGATGACTCGTCTGTTCACCGTACTTATTCTTTTGATGAGCGGCCTCTCTGCCTATGCCCAGAGTTGCTCTTCCGTTGATCTTCGTCCGACCGCTGGTGGGCGCGTATTAGGTGAAGTGAGAAACCAGGGAGGAATGACCTGGTGTTCATCCTTTGTTACCGCTGATCT
>JAYVHR010000550.1:0-2063 GCA_043771075.1 Bacteriovoracaceae bacterium | reverse complement strand
GAGGACGTGATCAGGTTTTTCCGAATCAAAGGGAATCACTTTTTCGACATTAATAATCTCACCTCTTCCAAGAATACTGAGGAAGTCGATCATGTGAATGGAGTTTGCGTACATCCAGTTCTTCACAACGATCTCGGGCTGACCTGCTTTCAGCGCAGAGACCTGATCTTCCTGATCGTGAAGATGAATGTAGCGGCGACCTTTTTGATCAGAAAGTTTTTCAAGTAAAGTCCGAACACTTCCGTAATGCCGGCGATTGAGAGCTACAAAAAGCTCACTTCCTGATTTTTTCATCTCGGCATGAATTAGTTTGGCATCGTTAAGGTCAAAACCAACCGGCTTTTCACAGAGGATTTTCCATGGAAACCGAAAACTTTCTTTCAAGACTTCTCTCGTGCTCAACTCAGGAACGCTGACCACGACGAGATCTGCTTTTGTTTGTTCATACATCTCGCTAATCGAAGCAAATGACGGTGCTTTATATTCATCTGAAAACTTTTTTACTTTTTCCATGGTCCTTGAAGTAAATCCGACGATCTCCACTTCGGGAAAAGCCGCGAAAGCTTTCGCATGCTCAGTTGTCATGTTCCCAGCGCCAACAAAAGCAATTTTAATTTTTTTCATTTGATAAATTTCCTGAAAATATTTCTTAGTTTGTCCTTCGTCTGCATCTTAGAAACACCTGATTTAATCACAGGAAGCCAGACGGGATTTTCGAGCTGAATCCAACCGTAAAGATCACTTTCTTTAAAGGCTTTCATGGCGAAAAGTTTATAAGCGCTCGCTACGGCAGTGTCGCGAAGCCAGGGATGATCAACGTCTTTGAAATATTTCACAATGCCTTTAACCTGAGTCTCCCACGAGCGGATTTCTTCTTCCCGGTTCATGGTAGTTTCGATCTTCACACTCTTAGTCTGGCGACCAGTCGGACTGGGTTTCTTCATCGTCTGGTGATAATGATAGACGTTGTCAATCTTGCCTTCTTTTCCACCGGCATTCTTTACAATGTCCGAGAAGACAAAGTCTTCCTGACGATAAACGTAGTCGTCATCTATAGATTTAATCCCCTCTATAAACTTCGAGGTGCGACCCATTTGAGTTCCCGCCCATGGACGGATTCCGTAATCAAGATCGTATTCAACCATCACGGTATGGCGCATGCGCGTTCCATACCAATCATATGTTCCTTTATGTTTTGCCATCTCATCATACCAACCCTGTGGGAGGTAAACATCAGAGTGGAGATATAGAAACCAGTCCGTTTTTACTTCTTCCATCATTAAACGGAGAGAATAGCCCAAAGACTTCAGATGGCGGTGGTCCAAAATTCTTACCCGAGGGAACTTTTTTGCGATCTTTATTGTGTCATCAATACAGCCACCATCACTCAGTATGAGTTCTTTGACCGGAATTTCGCGGTAAATGGAGTGAAGGTTCGCTTCCCAGAGTTCATTGGTGTGAAGAACAGGAATGATGACAGTAGCTCCCTCATCCTTATTCATCGCAAACCGGTCAACGAGATCAGACTGGGCGTAATATTCTTCGAAGATCGATCGATACTTTTGATCGTAATTCATATGTCTCCGCTATTTTTTGATCGAGATTAATTTCATCGTGCTTCCGTGGCCGGTATAGTCGGCCAGGGTAGGAAATAATTTTTCGTCCAGAGACCGGAAGGGCTGACGTGAAAAAATATAAAAGAGGGCCTTCAGGAAAAACCTTTTAAGGCCCGTTGCTGGCTTCTCCGGAAAAACAGAAGTAAATGAGTTTTGCAAGTAGTAGCGAACGATGCTTCGTACGGTGAAATCAATGGATTTAAATTTCACAGTCTTTGTTATAATTCCATGACGTGAAAGGGCAAGTGCTAAGGTTTTTGGAGACCAGTGCACTGGATGTTCAAAGCCGAAGATCACGCTATGACGTGCGCCAACTGTGCAATTGATCCAGGATTCAATATTATGTGTTTCGAGAAAAACAATACCACCAGGTTTTAAAATACGGTTAACTTCAGCAAGGAACGCATCTGGATTATGAATATGTTCGATAACATCTCTCATATAAAA
>JAYVHR010000549.1:0-5957 GCA_043771075.1 Bacteriovoracaceae bacterium | reverse complement strand
GGATCATCCGTCTCAACCGGAGCTGCTTCAGTGGGCTTGGCAGTTAATTCCATCGGAGCAGTATCCGGAATTTGTGCGGGGATATCTTTCGACGGATTTACTGTCTCTACATTTTCTGTGACATCAATAGAGTCCGGTGCTTCCAGCGGCTCTTCGGCCGGCGCCTGCGATAGATCTGTTCCATCTTCGATGATGGTCGGAGCTGTCGTACTTTCAAGAGTGAGCTCATCCGTATTTTGGGCAAATGAAGGGAGTGAGACAATGAGGAAAAGAAGAATGATTTTTGTCATGCAAAAATTATCCCGTCTAAATGAGGTCTTCGTCAAACGGAGCGGGCCATAGGGGCAAAAATGGTTCGATCAGGGATCTGATGGCAGTGCTATTTAAGATTTCCCACGTGCTTCAACTGAAACCTGAAAAGGAGCCAGAAGCTAACTGCGCAAATAGTAATTACTATAGGCAAAGCATAAAGAGGAAGGCGTCTATCTAACTTTCTCGCGATCACAAGTTCAGCAGTAATAATTCCCATGAATGGCAGATAGTAGACAAACGTGAAAAAAGCTTCGTAAGAAGTGGAAGCGGAAGCCACTAATCGGTAGACGGGAATGGCCAGCGGCATGATCATACTTCGGATCATCCAGGCGCTATGGCGGGGATAATCCTTCATACAAAGGAAGTAGAGCCCAAGAACTAAACCTATAAGAGAGAACGCAGTTAACCCATAGGAAGTCACTCCAAACGGAGTTTTGTGGCCAGTAGAAAAATTAATCAAGATCAGGGACACACAACTCACAAGAAGAAAGATAACGTACAGCACGCCATTGAGCCGATGGGCCAGTCTATGGACTTTCGGATGGATCACAATCTGGGTTAGGCCAGACACCAGCCAGAACGCTCCGGCCGCGACATGAATAAAAATCCAGGGATCGTTCCCCGGAGTTATTGCTTTCGGTCGAGGAATCATTTGCGGTTCAAAATAAAGATACAAATAAGAGCCCATGATGAAGGCAGCCGAAATAGTAATCAGCCATAGCCACAAGGCTTCTTTCAGACGCAGATTTAACGATCTAATAAAATGCCAGCCATGGCGGCCATAAAGACTACTCCGACAATGGTAAGAATCTGAAGAACAGGAGATGAAGAAAAAAAGAAAGGAGTGAGAAAAATGGCTCTGACAATCACGTAAATCCCCAGGCTCATGAAAAGATTTCGCCAGAGGAGAGATTTTTTGAACTGTGAATTCATGCCCGATTTACCGAGATCACTTCTTCCATTTGTTCAATCGAGCTGATCGTCTTCAACAGTTCTGAGTAATCTTTCACTTCGATCTCGAAGATGAAGTTCCCCTTCTGGTCCGGCATCGAGCGGGCAATGGCAGAGCGGATGTTGATTCCCGAATTGTTGATCGATTTTGAGATCTTCGAGAGAATCCCCGGCTTATCGTGAGTTGTAACTTTGATATTCACCGGATGGCTGAAGTTATAGTTCTTATTCCATTCTACCTGGACCTGACGTCCCTTCTCGATATCAGAAATGCGCGAACAACCGAGAGTATGAACAGTAATCCCGCGGCCCCGGGTAATGATGCCAGCGATCGGATCTCCCGGGATCGGATTACAACAGCGTCCCATCTTCACCTGGATATCATCCAGGCCATCCACGATCACAGCGTTGTCATTAGAACTGGATTTCCGGGCCGTCTTCTGGAGACGCTTATGGTAGGAATCTTCCTCTTCAACAGGAATTTCAATCTCATCTTCTTCTGTGAAAGCAATTGAAGGAATATTGACGAGAATTTCTTTCAATGGAAGATGCCCGGAACCAAGGTTCACGAAGATTTCTTCCACTGACTTATAATGATGTTTTTCCAGCAGTGGCTTGAATTCCTGCTTCTTATCGAGCGCTTTGATAGACGTCTCAAATTTCTTCAGCGCCTTCTCAAGAATCTCTTCACCTGCTGTACGGTGCTCTTCGCGCTCAACTTTCTGGAGATACTGTTTGATTTTTGTAATCGCCCGCGATGTCTTACAGATCTTTAACCAGTCCTTGGAAGGCGTCTGCGTTTTTGAAGTGAGGATCTCAACCGTGTCCCCGGACTTCAGACGATATTTCAGCGGCACCATCTTACCGTTAACTTTGGCACCAACCGTTTTGTTTCCGACTTCCGTGTGAACCGCGTACGCGAAATCCAGCGGAGTGGCGCCGTAACGAAGCTCTTTCACATCACCGGTCGGAGTGAAAATGAACACGCCACCGACATCGAGATCGTTTTTCACGACATCCATGAACTCGGATGAACTCTGGACGTTCTGGTTAAACTCCATGAGTTCTTCAACCCATTTGAGCTTATTCGCTTCAGGACCTTTATTGCGTTCTTTGTATTTCCAGTGCGCAGCTACTCCGCGCTCGGCAACTTCGTGCATTTCGAAAGTACGGATCTGGATTTCAATTCTTTCGGCCTTCGGTCCAATAACTGTCGTGTGAAGTGACTGGTAGTTGTTGACCTTCGGAATCGCGATGTAATCTTTGAATCTGCCCGGCACCGGAGTGAAGGCAGAATGGATAATACCAAGAACTTTATAACATTCAGTGATGTTACTGATGAGAATGCGGAAGGCGAGCAAATCCTGGATCTGATCGAAGTCCACTCCCCGTTGCTGCATTTTTTTATAGATCGAATAGAAATGTTTCGGACGGCCGGTCACTTCACCGGTGACGGAATACTCGAGCATCTTTTCTTCAATAAGAGAAAGTGTCTCGTTGATATAAGTTTCACGCTCGCGTTTTTTCATCGCGATTTTTTCAGCGAGCCGATAGTAAATATCAGGATGGAGATAGCGAAGACAAAGATCCTCGAGATCCCCTTTGACCGAGTTGATACCTAAGCGTGATGCGAGTGGAACGTAAATATCGAGAGTTTCCTGAGCTTTCGCGGCCTGCTTTTCTTTTGATACGTACTGGAGTGTGCGCATGTTATGCATGCGATCCGAGAGCTTCACAATGATCACGCGCAGATCCTGCGCCATCGCGACAACCATCTTACGGAAGTTTTCCGCCTGTGATTCTTCTTTCGTCTTGAACTTGATTTTGGAAATTTTAGTACAACCCACAACAATCTGGGCCACAGGCTGTCCGAAGAGCTTGGAAATTTCCTCAGGAGAAACATCGCAGTCTTCCACTACATCATGAAGGAGGCCCGCCATGATGGAATCGAGATCCATCTTGAGTTTAATCAGGGTCGCAGCTACGTTCAGCGGGTGAATGATGTAAGGCTCGCCCGACGATCGCTTCACACCATCGTGATGCTTTTCAGCGAACTCGTAAGCCTTCCGGAGTATTGTCATGTCCGTGTCAGGGATAAGAACTTCGGCGCGCTTAATCAGCTCATCCACAGTGAGAGTTGCTTCGTGCGAGAAATCGATCCGTTCAGCGAACATACTTATGCGAGTATCCCTTTCACAATTTTTTCCAAGCGCTCATAGGCCTGGTTCACATCATCATTCAGGACAATATGATCGTAATCATGCTTCCGGAGAATTTCCTTGCGGGCATTCTGGACTCGTTCATTAATAACGTGATCGGCATCTGTGGCGCGTAGGCGGAGTCTTTTTTCGAGTTCTTCCACTGAAGGCGGCTCAATAAAAATAATCTGCGCTTCTTTGCCATAAAGTTTCTTCATGGCATCGGCACCCTGGACATCAAGGTCAAAGAGCATGCTCCTTCCCTGTTTCTGTCCTTCATCCACAAATCTTTTCGAAGTACCGTAGTAATTCGAATGAACTTTCGCCCATTCGATAAACATATCTTCCTCAATCTGTTTTTCAAAATCTGATTTCTCAATGAAGTGATAATCAATTCCATCTGTCTCGCCATTACGCTTGGGACGGGTGGTACAGGAAACAGACCACTCCAGTTCAGGGTGATCTTTTTTCAATCGATTCAATAATGTTGATTTGCCTGTCCCCGAAGGAGCACAGATCACAATCATCCTACCGCGCATTCCATCACTCATTCTAAGTTCAGTGCTTGTTCTCTGATCTTTTCTAATTGTACTTTCATCTCAACGACATGGGAGGAAATTTCCTGATGGGCAGATTTTGATCCGAGAGTATTTGTCTCGCGACCCAACTCCTGCAAAAGGAAGTCAATCTGCCGGCCGATTTCCCCGGAAGAGTTCAGCACTCCCCGGAGTTTCTGCAGATGGATTTTTGCCCGAGTAATTTCCTCGTCTACGTCCAGCTTCTCGAGATAATAAACAATTTCCTGGAGGAAACGGCTCTCATCGACCTGGATCTCTTTAATCTTCTCTTTAAATTTCGCCTGCAGTTTTTCTTTCATCATGTCCGGGTATTCACCCTTCATTCTCTCAACGTTTGCGAGACGCTCTTCATACACAGCGAGATGCTCGAGTAGCTTTTGCACGAGCTTTGAGCCTTCCTGCGCGCGGGATTCTTTGAGTGCCTTTATGGCAGTATCGAAAGATTTCCCCAGAAGAGGCATCATTTCTTTTTCCCGTTCACCGTCATCATCAAATGAGAAATCGCTTCTCAGGAATTCGGTCGGAGAAACAGTAAAACTGGCACCCGTCTTGGCGAAAACTGGCTTTAAGAGATTGATATAGGCTTCAACTTTTTCCGGGTCGATCTGAAATGAGACTTCGCCCTTATCGACTTTCTTGTAGGAAACACTGACATCAAAACTTCCGCGGCGGAAATCATTATCAAGCTTCGAGCGGAGATCGAGTTCCTGTGAGTTGAAAAGAGTACTCATCCGGAACTTGAAATCCTTGAAGCGGTTATTCACCGTCTTGATTTCAGTCGTGATCGTAAAGCTCTCGCCCTGTGCTTCACCCTTTCCGAATCCAGTCATTGAGTAAACGGCCATCTTATTCCTTCGCGTCGTCTGAATCGACAGTGATTGTTGAATTACCCATCTGGCGGAATTTCTCGAAACGCTTTTCCATCATGAGATCAGTATCCATTGCCTTCAGCTGATTGAATGAAGCGACAATTGCATCTTTCACTTTCAGGATTGCCTGATCCGGATACCGATGAGCTCCGCCCGCCGGTTCCTTGATCACAGAATCAATTACTTTAAGTTCCAGTGCTTTGTTCGGAGAGAGCTGAAGCGAGTTCGCTGCTGTCTCTGCCATCTTAGGATCTGACCAGAGAATCGAAGCGCACGATTCAGGAGAGATGACGGAATAAATTGAATACTCCATCATGAAAACTTTATCTGCGACAGCGATTCCGAGAGCTCCTCCGGATCCGCCTTCACCAATGATAATGGAAACAATCGGTGCCTTGATGTTGAACATCTCTTCGATGTTCTCAGCGATAGCGAGGGCCTGCCCGCGCTCTTCTGCGCCGATCCCCGGATACGCACCCGGAGTATCAACGAAAGTCAGGACAGGAATTCCGAATTGCGAAGCGAGGTTCATCACACGAAGGGCCTTACGGTACCCCTCTGGATTGGCCATGCCGAAATTTCTTTTGATTTTTTCCTGAGTCTTGCGACCTTTCTCAATTCCGATGACTGCCACTTTCATGCCGTCGATATAACCGAAACCTGTAATCATCGACATGTCGTCTGAAAATCTTCTGTCACCATGGACTTCATGGAAATCAGTGATGATCTTTTCGATGTAATCAATCGTGTGAGGTCTTTGCGGGTGACGGGACAATTGCGTCCGCTCCCAGGGAGTGAGTTTCTTATAAATCTCTTCGAGCATCTGATTGACCTTGGCCTCAAGGGCCGCGATCTCATGGGAGATGTCGATGTTCTTGTTCGTCGTCTGGCGAAGTTCGCGAATCTGATTTTCGAGTTCCGAAACCGGACGCTCAAATTCCAGGGTAAAATCCATCCTTGCCTCTCAGGTAAGTAGGTAACAATAGGCTAAAAAGTATGGATTAAAGTACCTGTTTCAGAAGAGAAATGCATCTTTTTTGGGTGTTTTA
>JAYVHR010000548.1:0-3465 GCA_043771075.1 Bacteriovoracaceae bacterium | reverse complement strand
GTTCCCGACATCAGGACCTATGTGAATCCTTTCTGGGATGAAAGTTTTAATCTTTCGTATCTCGCACCCGGTATGTGGAATGTTTCTTCCCGGGAGATTAAAGAGAAGTATTGCCCGCTCAGAAATAATGAAGAGGTTCAGGCACGCTTTAAGTCCTATCTGGATTCCACTCATAAAAGTCATTCACTGGAATACATTAAGGAGCTACAATTAAACAATTACTATCAGGCACCGGTTCCGTCAGAGAGACAATCGGTCGACAGCTTGTGTGAGAACCCATGAGAACGTTTTTATTTTTGTTAGTCATCTCTGCACCAGCATTAGCGCTGACCAATCATCCTCCGGCCGAGAGCCTTGAGCGTCTTGCTGAAATCGCGGCCACGCTCAATGATGAAGTCGCTACCGCTGGTACGGTTGATTGCGATTCGACGGCACTTTCCATGCAAAATCCGGAAATCGCCCAAATGACCACGCGAGTGGAGCGCTCAGAACGCAGTCTTCGCGTGGGATATCTGGCGACCTGCCAGGCTAACAGATCTGTCCGAAGCAGCGTCTGGAAAAACGTGATGCAAGTTGTGCCTTTCCTTTGCACTCAGCCTTTGCGTCAGAGAGTGCATTACAGGATCGGCCGGCAGAATGGCCGCATCCGCATTCAGGTACCACTCAATTTCCGCTGGAACGGTGAAGCGAGAAATGAGCAGCGGGGACGTCAGCAACTAAGAGAGGCGATTTCATGTGCCCAGAGCTTTTATTCCCGCTATGGGATCTCTGTCGCAGTTTTAAATGATCCCAATCCTGCCAATCCTGTAGTTAGTTTTTCCAATTCGCTCGGAAAGAGTAACACTTCAAATTTCCAGCTCGGAGAAAACTCCAATCACAACGCCTGCTCCATGGTGGCCCATGAAGTTGGTCACTGGATGGGACTTCCGGATCGTTATGTCAGCCCAAGTTGCCAGGCCAATCCAGGTGTCATCCGCGACGGTGGCGACATCATGAACAACGGGGGAGTTTACTCTTCCGAAGATTTGCATCTGAATGCGATCGACTTTCGGACAATCCTTTCACCACTCTGTGAAGGTCGCTTAGTCCGTTGATTTGTGTTGATTTCTCCACATATAATCCAACTCTTCGTGATCTATAAAACTCTCAGATTCTTTAAACTATCTTCACATGAAAAAATTGAAGATTTTTGTCTCCGTTCTTATTGTTCTTAGCTCCATCTACCTTTGCCAGCATGTTATTCAGATCTCTCTCGCAAATCAGATAAACAAGAACGACTCTGCTGAGCTTAACCATATCAAGTACGGTTTATTCAGTGTCGACAGCTGGAAAAAACAGATTTCTCTGATTGTCGCTGATGAAATCAAGCATCTCTATCTGACCAATACCAACGAAAAAGATCTGAAGAAGCACGTTGAGACTCAACTCGGGATGCTCATTGACGGAATCGACGCCAAAATCCGGATCAGTAACCAGGGCTCAACCAGTGGCTGGATGAAGCAATCTTTCATTAATACCTTTGTGGATATGGATGACATTAAAAAGGGGATTCCAGAGTATGCCGATACCCTTATCGTTGAAATGACCAAGGCCAAGACCGAGGTCAAGATCAAGGGCATCCTCATTAAGCGCATTGAAAAATATTTTGAAGATACTTTTGATACTCAGGATCTATCGAAGATGAAGGGGATCCTGATCCGAATCGGTGCTCCGACGATTGAACATGGACGGACGACACTTACTCAACTCATCAGCGTCAATAACGACATCGTCTATCGGGAAACGTTTTTGCTTATTATCCTGGGGATCATGCTTTTTGCCATCGCCGGAATCGGGCGGCGGCCACTGACTGGCACAAATTATTTTCTCATGATCCTCTTTCTGGCAGTCGTCCTCATCGGAGGAGTGACCATGCCGATGATTGATATGGAAGCGAAGATTTCTGAGATGAAGTTCATTTTACTTGATCATCCCGTGCATTTCGAAAATCAGGTCCTGTACTTTCAAAGTAAAAGCATCCTCGACGTTTTCTGGATCATGATTACTCACCGGACACTTGAAATGAAGTTCGTAGGGATTTTAATGGTGGGCTTCAGCATCTTCTTCCCATTCGTAAAGATGGTTTCATCGCTGGTGTATTTTTATGATCTGAAAGGGCTCAGAAAGAATTTTTTAATCAAATTCTTTGTTTTGAAATCCGGCAAATGGTCTATGGCAGACGTGCTTGTTGTCGCGATCTTTATGGCCTACATCGGATTTAATGGAATCATCTCCAGTCAGTTTGGAAATCTCAATTCCGCGGGTCAGGACCTCGTGATTCTGACCACCAATGGGACGTCACTTAAGCCGGGGTATTACCTGTTTTTGACATACACACTGCTCGCTATGTTCCTGTCAGGGTTTCTCACCCGGAATCTAATTGATCCGGAGAAATGTGTTTAAAACTACACAGATTCTCCATTCCCCCGTGAGGCACTGAAACAGCTTCTCACATACGATTGATACAGGTACTAAAACTATTCTAAGGAATATGCATGCTGAGATGGACTTTGACCTTTTTTATATTTTCACTGGTTGCCGGAGTGTTAGGCTTTAGCGGCCTTTCGCATGCTACGGCAGACATTGCAAAAATCTTTTTCTTTGTCTTCATTGTCCTCTTCCTCTTCACCATGATTGGTGGATTACTCAGAGGAAAACCGGTCTCAAAACTACTTTAAACTTATATCAGGAGCTACCATATGAATAAGCAAGAAATCGCAGGTAACGTTTCAAAAATTACCGGCAAAATAAAAGAAAAGGCCGGAGAGCTTATTGAAGACGAAGGTCTTCAGACGGAAGGCAAGGTTCAATACCTTTCGGGGATGTTGCAGGAATACTACGGCATTCAAAAATCGAAAGTACTCAAGTCAGTAAATAATCTGATCGACTCTCTTTCAAAGCCGAAGGTGGTTCAGCCTAAGCCTGAACCGGTTAAAGTTTAACCCGGTCACCGGGCGAGGACAAATGCTCCGCCCGGTTTCTCCACCTATTCGTGTCCTCCCATCAATACCTTCGCTCATTGTTAAATCTTGAATCTACTTTAATGCCAGGATGGTATATGAAACGACTTCTCATTCTTTTTTGTCTGATCTTCGCCACAGGATTTTCTTTCGCGCAGGATGAAATGAAGATTGAAGGAAACTGCAAAGGGGAAGATCATGGTAATGACATCAGTTTGACTTACTTTTCCGCGTTTGATGGGTGTCAGAACAAATCTGAAGCTGCACTCAACATACAAACCAACCAGACCTCTAAGCTGAAAGGGACGAGAGTCATATCCAATGGGCTTGATCAGTATTCTTTTACGACGAGGGCAAACGGTAAAGCTAAGACGATTTACTGGCTGATCTTTACTGACTCCACAGGCAATGACACCGGTATTTTTAAGTACAAGGATGCTTCAGGAGTTCTCAGATCTGTACAGTT
>JAYVHR010000547.1:0-6546 GCA_043771075.1 Bacteriovoracaceae bacterium | reverse complement strand
TGTGAATCATCAGCGCCGAAAGTAATATACTGCTCGGCTTCCCAAAGAATGTGATCTTCAATTTCTTCTTTTGATCCTTCGGGAACGTTCAGACGCTTGGTCATTGTATTCGGTCCGAAAAGTCCGAGGCAGACCTGACGCGATTTAATTCCCGAAGACTTGAGAGCTTCCAGAAGACCTTCGACAATTTCCGAAGGTTTTTGAATTTCATCTTCAATGAGTGCTGCTTCTGAAAGAGTGAATACTCCGAAGCGTTCAATTTTAAATTTTCCGGGAGTTCCGGAAAGTTCACAGACTTTAATACTATGCGCGCCGATGTCGACACCAATAGTGACACCGGGGCTCACCTTCCCCATTAAGTCATCAATCTGGTCTTTAAACGACTTGGCCAATTTATTTTCCTGCTGTGATAATAACTTTAGTTCATTATATGCAGACTAAGTTACAGATATCAAGCTGATTGGTGCATTATGCCAAATTAGAAGATCCATGCCTGAAGTTGTTGAGCGTACTCAGGGAAGAAAATCTGAAAGCTCGCAACAACTAAAATAGATGGTCCGAACGGAAGCGGATTATTTTTTGTCGTCTTCTGAAGTGCTATCAGAATTAACCCTACGACAGCACCTACAAAACAACTCAGGAAGATATTGAAGACAATTCCTGTCGGACCGAGCAGTAATCCCAGAATACCGTAGAGTTTTATGTCTCCTCCACCCAGGCCGATTTGTCCTCTGATTTTATAGAAAAGCCAGGTCACCAGCAGTGTTCCGCCGAATCCGATAGCGCCACCCAGAACCCAGTAATTCCAGTGATAAAAAAAGAGAACATAAGGAAGAACTATCGCCAGCAAATAAAGATTCAGTGAATCCAGCAAAAGCTGGTGATCCAGATCGATAAAGAAATGGCAGATAAAAATACAGGCAAGGATGAACTGGAAAGCGTAAATCGCAAGACTCAAATTGTCCCAGCTCTCAGGGAATAACCCGAAGGCTATAAGACCGGTGAGAAGCTCAATCAGGGGATAACGCCAGGAAATCCTGACACCACAAAAACCGCATTTCCCTCTCAGGAAAAGAAAACTGAAGAGTGGAATATTATGATACCAGCGCAGCTGAGTTCCGCATTGAGGGCAAGCCGAGCGCGCCTTCACCAGATCTTTTTTTGCCGGCAAGCGCAGGATAACCACATTCAGGAAACTCCCTATCAGGAGGCCGAAAACAAAAGAATAAAAGGAGTATAAATTCATCAATCGAGATTCTTTCTCTGAAAGAGGAAGACAATCACTAGAAGAAGAAATGCTGAATACAGAATTCCATAGGCCAGGTTACCGGCAAGATAATTAAGTGAGAGTTCATTCTTATAAAGTACGAATTCTTTGAGATTCAATTTGTAAAATGCCGGAAGCATAAAATGATAAGCTTCCAGGATCTTCACAGCAAATGGACTCGATTTAACGAAAGCAATTTCCTGTGTATCCTTGATGACGTGACCAAGAAGTAGAAGGGCGATGGAGAAAAGAACAGACAGGATATTGTTGGCGAGGAGAGAAAGGAGAACCACCACCAGAAGAAGCATGAGTGATTCCAGGAAAATAAATCCTATCGTCCAGAAAATGAGCGCATTGATTTCTCCGCCTAAGAGACGGGTTGTACTCATCGTCATGATTGCAAGGATGAGAACGTTGACCGCCTGAATCCCCATGAGGCCTATGAGTTTTCCAAGGATGAAAGCATATCTTGGAACCGGACGCGAGATAACCATATATACAGTGCGGGACTCAATCTCCCTGGAGAGAAGCCCTACTCCGAGGAAAAGTGAAATTCCAAGTGAGGATAATGACAGCATGCCGAGACCGAAGTCGAGTGCCACTCTTTCCGGTACGCCGAAAGTGAACTCTGTGGCCACATACGTGACAACCATGAGACCCATACCGACAAAGAAAACGTTCAGAAGAATTTTGCTCTTCCAGATTTCCTTAAAAGTGTAGAGCGCGATTGTTAAAGTCTTATTGAGGGTCATTTGTCCCCCGGGTATTGTAGAAAATTTCTTCCAAACTTGGCTTCATCATCTCAAGTGAGACAATATTTTTCTTCTGACCGACCAGGTGATTGAGAAGAGCATCTTTCTGATCCGGTGTGACTGTAAAACGCATCAGGTCTTCCGCGAGGACAAGTTTCTGTTTCACACTTATATGAGACGGCAGCTCACCAGGTGATTGCACAGTCATGGTGAAATCCTGGACCTTTGACTGCTTCATTAAGGCGCTGACGGAACCATCGTAGGCTAGATTTCCATTTTTCAAAAAGATCACGCGGTCGCAGATTTCTTCAATATCAGGAACGATGTGACTGGAGAAGAAAACAGTTTTTCCAGCCCTGTGAACTTCGACGATGACATCTTTCAGTTCTTTTCTACCAATTGGATCAAGTCCTGACAGCGGTTCATCCAGGATAATAATTTTTGGTTCGTGAAGAATGGTCGCCAGAAATCCGATTCTTTGAAGCATTCCCTTGGAATAGGTCTTCAGTTCCCGGTTAAGGGCATGATCAATCTTAAAGCGAGGCGCCCAGTGCTTTATCCGTTGATTGATTGTGCCGGTGTCGAGGTCAGTAAGACGTCCCATGAAAAGTAGAAAGTCCTGGCCCGTCAGATTCTGATAGAAGTATGGGCGTTCGGGCAAAAACCCTATATTGCGGAAGATCTCTTCCCGATTTTTTCCCAGAACAGATGAGAATGCGACTTCACCCATCGTGGGGCGGATAAAATCCATGATGATTTTGAGAGATGTTGTTTTACCGGCACCATTAGCACCCAGAAATCCAACCATTGAGCCCTCCGGTA
Organism: Bacteriovoracaceae bacterium; assembly: GCA_043771075.1. Lineage (GTDB taxonomy): Bacteria > Bdellovibrionota > Bacteriovoracia > Bacteriovoracales > Bacteriovoracaceae > Peredibacter. Next base: position 3,705 of record JAYVHR010000547.1, on the reverse strand, counting down.
CTTCGAAGCTAACATTCGAGAGCGCGGTGAATGGTTGACCCATTAACTCTGATCGAAAAATTTTCGTAATCTCGCGGAAATGTATCATAATTATGATGGTATGAATTCAATCGCCAGAAGCAAACATTTTTTTAAAGACAATGCAATTCTCTGCATAGCTTTAATGTTTTTCCTCACTGCCGGTCTGCTCAATCAAAAGACTCCCCGTCCGGTACCAGTGCTTAACAAGCAGGATACTGCCATCAACATTGATAAAAACTTCCTGGTTTTTTTATCGGCCGGGAACAAAAGATTAATCACTGATCTTCTCTGGGTTCAGACGCTGCTCGAATCGGACATGGAACATTACACAGGAAAGGATCTCAACAGCTGGATGTTCATTCGCTTCAATACCATCTCTGAACTTGATCCCTACTTTTATCAAAACTACCTTTGGGGCGGTCAGTATCTTTCAATCGTCAAAGATGATTTAATTGGTGCATCAACTCTTATGGAAAAGGGAATCAAATATTTTCCGGAAGATTACCGGCTCAACTTTAACCTTGGGTTTACTTACTATTTTGAGCTCAACGAGTATGAAAAAGGTCTTATCTTACTTGATAAAATAAAGACTCACCCGAAAGCACCAGCCTTTATCCCATCACTGGTTATAAAGTTAAAAGTCGAAACCGGATTTGATATTGATTCGGCACTCGCCGTCATCTACGACTTGATGACAAACTCTAAAGATGAAGCCCTGGTTTCCAAACTCTCCCGGGACTTCTTCTCACTTAAAGCCGAGAGAGATCTAGTCTGCTTAAATCAAAAAAAACCAAACTGTGAGTCTAAAGATGCCTACGGTATTCCGTACATCAAAATTAATGGAAAGTTCCACAGTCAAACACCATTCGTACCCTATCGCCTGAAGAAAAAAGGCGACAATAAAAGATCTAAACCCGTCACCATTCTTGAATAGTTAGAATCCATTCCTGATTGTTGAAATTGTCTTCGCCTGATTAATGGTAAATGCTGATGCATTGGCCGAAGAAATAAAACTTTTGTGAATAACTCCGCCTGCACCCGCAGAAAAAGTCATCTGAGTGCTGACAGTCTGATCACCGATTGCTGTGGGTGGTATGAAGCCCAGATCTGCGATATTGCTACCGATACCTGTACCTGCTGAAAAATAAGTTAATCCTTCCGCTATCGGCATGTTTTGCGGACAAGCGACGGGATCGAGATCTGAATTCAATGCGCCACCGTAAGCAGTAGCATCTATCAACGATGGCACGTTAAAGCCTATGGAGAAGAATCGGGTGTTTCTGAACTCAGAGGGGTCATAACCCATGTAATTGAGACAAATGTGGTATATCGAATAGCTGCTGAAGAAAGCGGCCTCAGCGGTATATGCGCCGGCAAGTTGAAGCTTTGCTTCGGTTGTGCGGGTTCTTGCCTGGAACTTCATAAAATTCGGAATTGCGACAGATGCGAGTAAACCAATGATGGCAACAACCACCATCAATTCAACCATAGAAAATCCGCGTGAAGAGTGTGTAGAAATAAAAGAGGGAGCCGTTGGGGCTCCCTCTTTAACTAACTTTAACATTCGTTTTAGTATCCGTTACGAATTGTATCAATTCTCTTGATTTCGTTGATCGTGAAATAAGATGACGAAGATACTGCAATGAACGCTTTATGCACGATACCTGCAGCTCCTGCAGTGTAAGTCATGTTGGCAGCGACCGATTGGTCAGCTCCGGTTGTTGTTTGAATGTGAGCGACAGTTGAAATTGAAGAACCTGTCGATTTACCTGCAACGAAAGAAGAGTTGTCGACACCCGCGAGAGCGCTTGGACATTCAGTCGAGTTGATACCGGCGTTAATCGCTGATGAATAAGCTGAGGCAGCTCCGTTTGCAATCGTAGTGAAGGCACTGAATCCAGTTGTAAAGTAACGGCTGGTAATTTCTTCTCTCGGATCATAACCCATGTAACGAAGGCAAGATGCATAGATGTTGTAGTCAGAGAAGAATGAAGCCTCAGCTGTGTAAATCGCAGAAAGCTGAAGTTTTGCTTCCGAGGTTTTAGAGCGGGCCTGGTACTTCTGGAAGTTCGGAATAGCTACGGCAGAAAGAAGACCAATAATTGCAACGACGACCATAAGCTCTACTAACGTAAAGCCATCCTGACGCTTAAGCGTCTTCAAGAACGTTTTCATTTTTACTCCTATGTGATGGCCATTAAGAGGACATCACGTTGTTGTTTTGATTTGCTTCTTTTCACCCGGAATTAAGATCCGCATGAACTCCTGCATCTCAGTTAATATTTTAGCCCGTTTATAGAATTTCTTAAAAAATCGTATCAAATACTTTCACTTTAGCACAATTCGGCAACTTGTGCCGTCTAAATGGGGTGGGGCCTGTTCCCGGATTTCCAACGAAAACCAAAATGCCCACTCCAGTTGTCATATCTAATCTGAGACTCCACCGGCCGACATAAATATAGGAAGATACATCGCTACCAGCACGACTGCGATAATTCCCCCGAGGACAACGAGGATAATTGGCTCGATCAACTTGGTCAGGTTTCCTACGAGCTCTTCCACTTCTTCCTGAAAAACATCTGCCACCTTAATCAACATCTGATCGAGGTTACCAGTAGCTTCACCCACTTTTATCATCTGAGTAACGAGTGGAGGAAAATAAGTGATGCGTTCAAGCGGTTCGGTAATCGACTTACCTTCAATTACCGCCTGTCTTACTTTTCTCAGATCTTTTGCGATCTGGGTGTTGTCGAGTGTATCGATGCAAATTTCAAGTGAATCAATAATGGGAACACCGGCCGCAAGCATGGTCGCAAGTGTTCGGGTAAATGCCCCCAGGTTTCCTTTGATAATCAAAACTCCAAATAAGGGAGCTTTCATCGTCAGTCGATCCCACTGAATTTTACCTTCAGTGGTCTTGATGAAGTTCACGAAGAGAACAGAAGTTGCAATTATACCGGCAATAAGAAGGAGAGTGTAATCCTGGAAGAACTGAGAAATATCCATGACCAATTGAGTGACGAAAGGAATTTTCTGTCCGGATTCTTTAAGGATATCCACGAACATCGGTACGACGAAAGTCATCAGTCCGAAAATTACACCAATACCCACGAAAACAACGATTGCGGGGTAGGTAAGTGCAGACTTAACCTGCTTCTTTAATTTCTCAGCTTTCTCAAGGAACTCTGCAAGTTTCACAAGAATGGTATCAAGAATACCTGCGGCCTCACCTGCCTTCACGAGCGCGCAGTATAGTTTATCAAAACCCTGCTGCTGAGACATGGCATCGAATAAGCTTTTCCCTTCCTCGATCTGCATGGTGATGTTCTTCACAACTTTTTTCAGAACAAGGTTCTGTTCTTGCTTGTGGAGAATTTCCATACATTCAAGAATCGGAACACCGGCATTAATCAGAATAGCGAGCTGACGGGTAAAACGCATGAGTTCGGCACGGCCGAAAGGTCTCGCGAGACCTTTCTCTACCAGGAACTCTCCAAGATCAACTTCGAAGATAGAAGGAGCGTTGATACGGGTAACACGAATGTTCTGACGACGAAGCATTTTCTTTGCGTCTTTAACCGTATCGGCATCGACGGTGGATTCCACCTTCTTACCGTCACCTGTAAATCCTGCATACCTGAACTTTGGCATAAATTATTTCAATCTGCTTCTTGGTTTGTTTTC
>JAYVHR010000546.1:0-2122 GCA_043771075.1 Bacteriovoracaceae bacterium | reverse complement strand
TTGAGAAGCTCGCTGACTTCTACAAGACCAACAGAAAAGAGCACGGCTCAGTTCTGAAGAATCTCACTGCTAACTCTGACCTCTTCAAGCAGAAGAATTCTTATGACACCAAAGAGTTCCGCGGGTACATGAAGCGCCAGTGGGAAATTCTGTTCCTGCAGAATGCGAAGGCCGAAGAAGCTGCGAACATGGGTCTCAACATGTACATCTGGTCGGTCCGTAACACGGTCTGGATTCTTCAGAGTATGTTTTCAGCAAAACGCGAAGAGCTGGCACTCATCATTAAACGCGACATCACTGGACAGTTATTCTCCCCTGAAGAGATGATGGCCCGGTCTCGTGCGGGAATGCTCTACGAGACTCTTTATCACAACCTGACTCTTGAATATGTGGGTATCAGAGAAGAAATCATGAACAGACTCGGCAAGGATATCGAATCCGAACAGAGAATGACCGTGATCAACAACCTGAGAGAGTTTCTCGCTGATCGTGAAAAACTCGATGGAATCCACATGGCAGGCGGCCAGAAAACAGCAGGGACGCAATTATGAAAGCAAAGATCTCCGGTTATTCGATCCTTCTCCTTCTGAGTGTTCAGATCGCGAATGCTCAGACGGTTTCAACCGGGGCCAATGCTAACTCACAAAACGCACTTCAGAATAACAACGTCATCACAACCAAGATGCCGAAGAAAACTCTGGGTGGTCAGATTCTCCAGAAAACTTCGCTTGCTTACTATCACATGTTTTTGGGCCCTACTCTCGGTGGTCCGTCGAATGAAACTTATAACGTTTTTCAGGAAGGGACAGATCAGTCGAGTACCGGTCGCGCTCCTCTTCAGAGTTTTCAGTCTGCCCTTCTCCGGTATGATATTAATCAGGACTGGGGAGTCGGAGCATCTCTGGCGATGTCGAACGGCTACACCGGCGAAGTGGTGAACACTGATCCCAAGGGAAATGTGACAAACAGGCCGGACAATCAGTTCTACAATGCCCGCGCTCACCTCTATGCGCCTTCTATTGATCTTTCAGTCGCGACACTTTTCACAACCTTCTCCTATGAAGCTCCGACTTCGGTTATCTCCCGCCAGGATAATATGAATCTTGGTCTCGTGCTCACGAACAATCTCGCCATTAAAACAGACCTTGCCAGCAAATGGGCCGGTGGTGTGACCGGTCAGGTTTACCGCATGTTCTATGGCCACAATAACCAGAAGAAAGTCCCGGGTTGCGATCCGGATGTCTGTATTCCGACTCAGCTGCAGACCCAGATCATCACGATCAGCCCATACGTGAATTACCGGATTAATGACAAATGGAACCTCGGAAATATGGCAATCTTTGACTGGGACCAGAGAGGTGTTCAGGCGAACTCGCGTGAGTTCAATAACAACCTTCCTCACCGTTTGAGATCAACGATCACTTACTACCCTCAGCGTTTCTTCATCACGAACGTGGGTGTCTTTGCCCAGCCCCTGATGAAATTCAGACCATCAACGACTGCTGTTGGGGCTGAAGTCGCGATAAAATTCTAAGCAAGAATATTTAAGAAAAAAATTGATGATCCCTTGAGATGACGTCCTCTCCGAGGGGACGTAGTTTCTTTCTCCCCAGGGAGGGTTCACATGAAACTAGTATTCCTCACTCTTGTTGCTTTCCTCTTCACCTTCATCGCTAAAAACGGCCAGGCCCATAAGCCATTAAACGCCTCTCTGACAGAGTCCAAAAATCACTTAAACCACTGAATTCTCAATTCCTGTAAACTTTACCTAAGCCACCGGAATTTATCCCGTTAACGCCCTGCGTTTGATAGAACTATGAAAAGTTCTAAACTGATCAGGAGTTCACATGAAAAGATTCGTTGGCCTAGGCCTTATGCTTTCCGTTCTAAGCACGAGTGCCATCGCTCAAATGCGTGATCAGGATTGTGATCCCAACGAAGCGGACTGCCGTGATGGTGAATCGCGTGTGAAAGAACCGGTCAAAACGATTTATCCGTACAAGCCGTTTTCTACTGATGAAATGAAATCAAAAATTGAACATCTGACAGAAAATAAAAACTTCCTCTGGGACATTCGTGAAATGGAAAGACGTGGACTCAATCGCGCCAACACACGCGTTCA
>JAYVHR010000545.1:0-7133 GCA_043771075.1 Bacteriovoracaceae bacterium | reverse complement strand
AATTTGAGTCACGCGGAGATTTTACTTTATAAACGAAATCATATCCTGCCCCGAAGTTCTCACAGCCTTTACAGGCCAGGGAGTTGAGATCGCTGTCGGAAACTGACTTGCTGGCGAAAAACTTTACGGTTCCATTTTTCATCCGCACAGCAGAGAGCTGGTTGGAGACGGTCTGCTCTTTCAGTATCGCAAGTTTATCGATCTCATGGGCATTGATGTCTCTTTTGCCCGCGCTCAAAGAAAGTTTTTTTGCGACCGGAGTTTCCTCACCATCGAGAAGGATCTTGAAGTCGCTGTTAGATTCAGAGGTTTCAAAAGTCAGGAGATCCTGAGAGAGAATGTCCGAGGCCGCATTGGCCACAGGTGAAGGCCCATACTGTTTCTGAAGAGCAGCCGATAGCTTACTCGGGTATGAGACGTTGACAGCATTCAAACCCTTTCCGGCGTAGGCGAAGGAAGAAGCTGACAGGATTAATACAGTAAGGATGGTTTTCATGGGACCTCTCTTTCCATCATTATCGCCTACGATTTCAAATATTTCCCAGACGAATAGTTTTTGCCGCTGGCCTAAGAAAGGACATGATTTCTGGCATTCAACATTGATCACTATTCCCTGTTTTTACTATTTTTTTCAGAACATGAAGCTGGTCCAGCAGATTCAGAATGATCGGGATTGCAGTCTCACCTACCTCAAGGTCATCTGATAATTCCATGATCAATCGAATTCTTGCGACATCCTCCTCATCAAAGCAATGTCGTTCACGGTCTGCCGGAAGAATCCATTCCCTGACGACAAGTTGCAATAAGTAATGCCGGGAAATTGCACATTCCTCGCATACCATTTCAAGTGTTCTTAATTCCAGATTCTTCATGAAAAAATCCTGGGATTGTAATTAAACTCTTTTTCTAATTGAGCTATGGATTCTTTGAAGCCCGGAGGTGGATCTTTTGGCATCACAACCTTGATCAGTGCCAGGTGGTGGCCGCGCTCATTCTCTTTGCCGGCACCTTTGCCTTTTATCCGGAGTTTTGTTCCCGTGGAGACTCCGGGAGGAACCTTAAGCATAACTTTCCCATCAACCGTATCAACTTCCACCTCACCGCCATTCATCGCTTCAAAAAAGCTTATGGGGACTTCGGAAATAATGTCATTCCCATCCCGTTTGAACTGCTCCGATGGTTTCACATTGATCTGTATGTAAGCATTCCCCGGAGATCCACTTCCTCTTCCTGGCCTGCCTTGTCCCTTAAATTTAAGTTTCATTCCGGTTGAGATTCCGGCCGGAATCTGCACTTGGAGCTTTTTACCGTTAGGCAAAGTCAAAGTCTTCTGGGCACCCAGTACACTCTCAAGAAAATCAATTTCAAGTTGATAAATTTCATCCTCGCCAGGTGAATCCTTTTTCCTTCCAAAAATTGATGAGAAAATATCATCATCCATACCACTGGCATATTCATGTGAATAACGCCCACCCTGGTCCTGTGTTTCACTGTAAGAGGGCCCGCGATTTCTTCCCTGGTTCTTCACATGGTCGTCATACTGCTGCTGCTTTTGCTCGTCAGTTTCGCCACGATCAAATTTTGCTTTTGCTTCAGCTGTTCCGATCAAATCAAAGGCATGGGCGACTTCTTTGAACTTTTCCTCAGCTATTTTATTTCCGGGATTCAAATCGGGGTGATACTTCCGGGCGAGTTTTTTATAGGCGACTTTAATTTCGTCTGGTCCGGATGACTTAGAAACACTCAGGATCAGGTAAGGGTCTTTCATTACACACATCTTAAGCATTTAAAGCAGGTCTTTGCATGATGCAGATCTTTAAGAATTATGATTCAAGTCAATGTCCTGACAATACAGCAGCATGACCAAAGTCATATTACTGAACGGGACTTAGTGTCACACTTTCTTCATGCGAAGATATTTCATCATACTGCTATTCGTTTTAAATCCCCTGGTCTACGGGCAAGACTCCCCCACAGCAGCAATGGGCGTGGAAGCAGGATTCTCCAAAATCTCACACAACAAGAAATCAGCTACTGGTCCTTCGTGGGTTTATCATTTTGAAGCCCAGCTCGATCAGCTTTTGAGTTTCTTTGGAGAGGCCGGCCAGACGACCACTTCGACTTCTGGTCTCCGGACTCAGAATATCTTCTCAGGCGGAATTGGACTGGATCTCTTTCCGCTTCTCGAATTGCGTCTGGGTGCGGGTATCACGGGGAATAGATCTGATGAAGAATTTGGACCTCTCGCTGGATGTAATTTCCGGATGCAGTTGGGAGCCTTCCTCACAGGGCCTTCAGTAACTTATATACAAACTAAGAATTATGAAAATGCGTCTCTTCGCTGGATGCTTTTGCTTGAGCTCTGATACATCTTGCCCTGTGATAGCGCGTAACAAACTGACATTCATCAGTATGTTATCCCCCTTAGGTCATAGTGAAATTGCCTAAGATTAGGGAAGATCTATTCATTGATAAAGGAGTCACTGATGATGCACACGGAATCTAAAGAATTTGATCAAAAAACTCTTCCCCGACTTTTTGGGAAGAATGCTTTCCATACAGTCTGCCCAAGAAAGGAAAGAAGAATGAAGGCCATGAAGGTAGACTTGAATGAGATGATCATGCTTTGCTTTTCGGGTCAGGATAAAAGTGGACCATTTAAAGTTTATGTAAACACCTGCTCACTGATTTCACATTTTCAAGCGATCTTCGCAAGACATGAAATGAGATAGGATTCAATGAATGAGCTTCCTGATTGTCCAAAATGGCCTTCTGGTACCCCACGTCTCATCACCCACCTCCCCTTCTCGCGGGATTCCCAACGTTTCCCCTATAAGCGAACTGAAAAAAATTGAAGAGTTTCAATCCGTCTTGAATGCCGAAGTTAATCAACAGGAAGGGGCACCAAAATCTTTGCGCGCGGTTGAAGTCTATCATCAGTCATCAAAGTTTCATGAAGAGCAACGCAAGCGGATCTATGCAAAAGACATCATGACCTCTCCCGTAATGCGCATTCTTGAGAGGGCCCCCGCTAAAGATGCAGCGAAGATGCTGGAAAGATATGTCTTTCGCCATCTTCCGGTTGTGAATGAGCAACAGTTTATCGTAGGTATGATTTCTGACCGGGAGATATACTTCAATCGTGAAGAGAAAAATAAAACCTGCAGTGATATAATGGTCCACAAAATAATTGTGGGAGTAGAACAAGCGAGTATTCATGAAATCGCAGTTATGCTTTTGACAGAAAAGATCAATGCACTTCCCATCATTAACCACAAACTAGAACTAACCGGAATTATCACCCTAAGTGACATCTTGAAGTTCGTGATAAAATCGACTCCATTCCTGGGAAACGGCTGACTTACCAATACCAGGCAATAATAATAATCTGAAGCACCAGACTAATCAGGCAGGGAAAGAAGATAATCTGAAAAAGAGGCTTCTTTCCTATAAACCAGCAGAGCAACCCCTTAAAAATCGTGTTCGCCAGAAGAGCGATGAATATATAAGAAACGGCTTTTTCGGAGGCAAGAATCTGCCTGTCAACAAGACGTGCAGTTGTCAAAGTGATCGCATCAATATCAAGAATCCCGGCCACGAAAGTTACGGCGTACAAAGTCGTGCTGCTCAGATCATCTTTAAAATAAGAAAAAATTGAAAGCAAGAGAGCATAAAAGAAAGCAAACAAGATTGCGGTCTTAATATCAATGGGGACATTCTTAATCCCAGCATCTCCCTCATGCAGAAGATTCTTTCTCCAGATAAACAATATAATGAAGGCGGTAGATGCTGCCATTAAAAACAGCGGAAACAAAACAGGTATCTCCGGGCTGATGAAATAAACTTCCAGATAAACTCTAAAGTAGACGACGAGCCAGGCAATAAGAATGACCAGGGCCTGCGAGGTGCTTGAAGAAATATCGCGAGCAGCGTGCCTGGCGGAGCTGAAGGTCGTGGCCGTACTGGAAATCAATCCACCAATAAGTCCCCCGCCAATGACTCCAGAACGGTTACCTGCAAGTTTATGCAGGACATATCCGGTGAGACTGATACCAACGATCAGAACGACCATCAACCAGATGTTATGAAGATTCAATGCATCGTTTGGCCCGAAGGACCTGTCGGGCATTAACGGAAGGATCACCAGAGTAATGAGAAGGAATTGCATTATTGAAGAGAGTTCGGCGCTGGTAAATTTACCTGCGAGTGCGTGGAGCTCAAGCTTAACATGCAAAATTATAGCAATGAGACAGGCCATGGCAGCTGCCGTTAAAAGTGTCTCACGACATACAAGTACACCAACGATAAACATCAGAAGCATGGTCACACCTGTCACCATACTCGTCTGAGAAGCGCTGTTTGATTTTATCGTTTGGAAGTGGGCCAGAAGAGCAAACATTAGTGTGCCGAATAAACCGACTCCAATGAACCAGGAACCATAGCTTTGAGCGATAAGCGCGCAGGAAGTTCCAAACAGAGAAATGAACGTGAAAGTCCGAATTCCTCCGGAGCTGGTATTTGCCCATTCTCTCTGAAGGCCTACAAGCATGCCTAAAGCGATGGATATGAGTAAATATGAATAAGGTTCAAAATCCTGAATAAAAGAAAGCATTAATAGAGCGTGTCTCCATTAAAGAAAAAAGAAATCGGCCTGTGCGCATGTTCTTCATTTTGACTTAATAAACCAATAAAAGATTTCATCAGGTCTTCTGTCGTTAAAATCCCCACAAAATCATTCTTGTCATTAACCATGACTGCAGAAATTTTATTCTCTACCATTAATGATAAAACTTCCGTGAGCGGAGAATTCAGATCCACCACCTTTACAGGCGAAGTCATGTATTTCGAAACTGCCTCTTGCGACGGCTGTATGCCCTCACTGGCCATTGCTTTGATCACATCACGGTCACTCAAAATTCCAACTAACTTCTTTTCAGTATCAAATACCGGCAGATGACGAATGTCTTTAGTATGCATAATACGGAATGCTTCAAGCATCGAAGATCCAGGCATGAGACCAATTAAATTTTTTGTCATCAGGCCAACTGCTTTGAGCATGTCAATCCTTTGGTTCCGAGATCTATTTTATACAAATCGCAACCTAAATGGGCCAAGGAGAACCATAAGATATTAAATTAGTCGTGCTTAATAAACAGTACATTACATTTTGTGTGCTTGTTTACGTATTGAGCAAAAGAGCTGTCAAAAATACCATGCTTACTTTTTGTAGGAATGATAATGAGATCAGCGCCTTCTTCGTTTACATACATACTGAATTTTCTTTTGGGATCATCGCTAGTTAAGACTTTGTGGACTACGATGCCGGAAAAGTTTCCGGGAAGCACTTTCTCTGTCATGTTTACCAGAAGGGCAACTCCAGCTTCTTGCATCACTTTCTGGTCAGCTGCGACCGGATAGACGAGTGGAAAGTCTCCGAAATAGACCGGATATGTTAATAAACTCAATACATGCACGAAATGAATTTCACTATGACTTAGAAAATCCATAGAACGCAGGGGCTTAATCAATTCGGCCAGCTGGTCGGTAAAATCAAGCGGCACTATCACTTTTTTGGCAAATTTCAATTTATGATCCTTTGGTGTTAATTCCCAATATTAACCGCACTTCGGGATCACGACACATGACCACGCTTACGGCGATGTATGATTTTCATCAGTTTTTGCGCATAACAAAGTTTCGAAGCGCCGGATAAGATATACTTTCAGCAATATGAGACAAACTCCAATTGCTTTACTTATCTCCATGACTCTTCTCTCTTGTTCGCGGATCAACGTGTCCTCTCAGGACCACTTCCGGAACCAACACATGAGACATGGAATTATTCCATTAAGTTCGAATTTAGCCGAAAAGATGAACGTCGCTTCAATCGAAAGAGGTAAGGCAATTTACAAAAGTCATTGTCTCTCTTGCCACGGGGAAACTGGTAAGGGTGATGGACCGGCAGCTTCAGCCCAGAAGTTCCCTCCGGCGAATCTTCATCAATTAGTTCGTGAAGTGAAAAACTTTAAATTTTTTCTCAGTATTTCGCAGTGGCAGGGAGATATGCCGGGCTGGGAAGAGAAATATAATGAAGCCGAACGGGAAGATCTCGTCGCCTACATAAAAACATTCAATGAAAAATAATGAAACAAATCGCAATCACTCTGAGCACCATCGGCTCAATCGCATTGGATGGCTACGAGCTGCAGTCCTGGGTGCCAACGATGGGATTGTTTCTACCGCCAGTCTGGTGATAGGTGTAGCTTCTTCAAAAGCTTCGCATCAGGAAATCTTAATCAGCGGAATTGCTGCTTTAGTGGCCGGGGCAATGTCCATGGCCGCTGGTGAATATGTTTCAGTCAGTTCACAGGCCGATACAGAAAAAGCTGATTTAGAACGAGAAAGACTCGAACTTGCCAACAATCTGTCTCATGAAACAGATGAACTGACTCAGATTTACATAGACCGGGGACTGGATCAAAAACTTGCCACTGAAGTTGCTATTCAGCTCATGAAACATGATTTGCTCGGAAGTCATGCGAGGGACGAATTGGGAATCTCAGCTCATACGTCGGCCAGGCCTTTTCAAGCTGCTGCGGCTTCAGCACTATTGTTCGCTGCAGGCGCCCTCCTTCCCCTGACTGTAGTTCTCTTCTCGACCAGTGGAACAGAGCTTATTCTGACAGTTGCTTTGATGTCATTAGCATCCCTACTATTACTCGGTTACCTCGCAGCAGTGACCGGAGGTTCGGGCAAAGTAAAGAGTTGCTTCCGGGTAGTTGTCTGGGGAGGTTTCGCAATGGCAATAACGGCAGGCATAGGTAAATTTTTTGCATGACTTCAGTCATTATTCTGGATCTCTGTCGATGTTACCATCACCTTAGAAACAGCAACCAAAGAGGTAATATGAAATTTTTGATCGCAATTTTTTTAATGGCATTAACAACAGCCGCCTTTTCTAAAGTCGACTGCACCTCCGAGCCGAAGGAAAAATGGCAGGACCAACAGTCATTCAGGAAGAAACTGGAAGCCGACTATAAAATAAAAGTTTTCAAGGTCACGGAAGGTAATTGCTATGAGGTTTATGGCCATGACAAAGCTGGTAAGAGAGTTGAAATCTATTTCAACCCAGT
>JAYVHR010000544.1:0-2016 GCA_043771075.1 Bacteriovoracaceae bacterium | reverse complement strand
ATCTCCCGGCGATTCTCGAGAAAGTCGCAAAAATTCCGATTCCTCCGTACATCAGAAATGGAGAGTCGGACGATGATGATAAAAAAACTTATCAGACTGTTTACGCTCAAGAGACCGGATCCGTGGCGGCTCCGACAGCGGGTCTGCATTTTTCCTCTGAGCTTTTAAAAGAACTCGAAGGAAAACACACTCTCGCAACGGTCACTCTTCACGTGGGAATCGGCACATTCGCAAAAGTGAAAGTGGAAAATATTCTCGAGCATAAAATGCACGAGGAGATTTATACGATCGATCGGGAGAATCTCGCGAAGATCTCCGAAGCAAAATTTACCGTCGCTGTGGGAACAACTAGTCTGCGGACACTGGAGAGTTACCAGCGTTCAGGTGAAGCGAGTGGGGCGACTTCCATCTTCCTCCATCCGGGTATTGAAGTGAAATCGATCGATGCTCTCATCACGAATTTCCATCTCCCGAAGTCAACGCTGCTCATGCTCGTGAGCTCCCTCATCGGGCGCGAAAAAACCCTCTCACTCTACCGTTTAGCGGTAGAGGAGAGGTATCGATTTTTTTCTTATGGAGATGGAATGCTGATCCTGAGAAAACCTAGAGCTTAGGGACACATCCAATTTTTCTGTCGTGTGATGGATGAGAAATCATCTCGCCTGTTGCTCCGATGAATGCCTGGAGATTGGAAAGACTCGTGTTCATTTCCTGAGACGAACGGAGGCGATAAGTTTTCTGATTAGGTCCCTTCACGAAAGGTGTGACTTTGTTCAGAGGGTAGTGAAAATAAATTATCTGAAATTGAGCATTGGATTCGGTTGGCGCTGTGAGCACACCATTTTTCATATAGAACCAGACTGCTTTGAGATCGGCTTCGCGGATGAGGAGATAATCGCGCAGTTCATTCTCCGAGCGATCGGCCACATAAATTCCTTCTGTCGCTACACCAACAATGTCTTTGATCGCTTTGAAATAAGGCTCCGCAGAAGCATACTGCGCTTCACCCGGGCAATAAGAAATGGACGATTCAGTGTCCACCCAGTAAGACATGAGAAATCCCAGCTGATCGTAAGAGAAATTTCCGGCTTCAAAATTAATTTCTTTTGTACCAGGAGCTGAAAGGATTCCGAAGAGTCGGACATTTCCTTTCGATGAGCCGCCGAACTCTGTCACTTTTTTCATGTAGTGCTCATTCACATCGAGGACACCGTCCCCATTATTATCGAAGAAAAGAAAATTAGACTGGTTCCAGAGACTGGAAACTCCCGGCGTATTTTCCAGGCGTGGGAAAAGATCACTGTCTACCGGTCCGTTGACGGCCACATCGTGACAGATGAAATCATCCACCGGTCTGACCGCAGCAGGAGCGAGACGGGGATTGTAAAAGAAATGAGTCTTCACATCTGGCGCTGCTTTAGGAAGGCATGAGTATTGATTGATGGCCGTGATTTTCAGAGGAACCCCGACCGGATCAAAAATATAAACGTCGTAAGGAATGGAAGCAGACTTCGAAGTCGTTTCAATGAGTCGGAACCAGTAGGTATCGTCTTCATTGAGAGAAGTGACGTCGGCCGTGAAAGTATTGTTTTTGGGAAATGAGAAATTCGTAAGAATTGTTTTCTCACCGATACTGTTTGTGGCCTCAAGAACACACTTCGGAAATCCGGAATCTCCCATAAGAAATTTATAACACCAGTTTTTGGCGTGCTTCAGTGAACTGTTAGCGAGAACAGAACCCACACTGAATTCACCATAAAGGACGTCTGCGCCTTTCGTATTTTTTCCGCGACAAACGTTCGCGCAATCACCTTTACTGACTGGTTTATCATTCCGGCACACACAAGTGTTGTCCTTGAACGAAAACGCCTGATCCGGGCGTGCGGCCCAGGCAGACAGGGTCGTCAGGGTAAAAATGAGAGCGAGAATTTTCATTGGGAACTCCTTGAGAACAAGCTTAAACCATTGCGAAAAATTCTCAATAAGGACATGCGTCATGACAGAAGATGTGATAAA
>JAYVHR010000543.1:0-2015 GCA_043771075.1 Bacteriovoracaceae bacterium | reverse complement strand
CCAGGCCTGTATCAATGTTTGTCCCTTCGACATCTGGGTAGTTGCTGAAACACGCAATCGTGAAACACGGATTAATCCTGAGCGCGCTCACAAATGCACTCTCGATATGGCCTGTGTTGAGTCCTGTCCGACTGGTGCTATTGAGATCATTCCCTCCTTTTCATGATATCACCTGAGCTTCTGAAAGAACTTCAGGTCGTTGACTGGGGATACACCGAAGAAAGCAAACCCAGAAGTTTTGAACGTTTCTCCCAATGGGTGGACGGGGGAAATCAGGGCGCACTTTCTTATTTGTCCGACCACCGGAAAGATATCCGCGACGATCTGAAAAACCTTTATCCCGAATTCCAGTCAGCACTTGTTTTTCTATTCAGTTATCGGCCGGCCAAAAAATGGCTGATGGATAATAATCGCCACGAGATTGCCTCTTACGCCCTCGGATTTGGCGGTGAGGATTATCATCACTCATTGAAACGCTCTCTTGAACGCATTCTTTCAGAACTCAAAAAAAATCATGACGGGCTTGAAGGTTTTTTTACCCTCGACGCTCAACCGGTTCTCGAAAGGGATCTGGCGTTCCGTGCGGGGCTCGGCTGGTTTGGAAAAAATTCCATGCTCATTCATAGAACTGAAGGAAGTTACTTCATCATTGGAAGTATTCTCCTGAATAAAAAAATTTCGATGGAACAAAAGGGAATGGACATTGATCACTGCGGTCAGTGCCGCGCATGCGTGGACGCCTGTCCCACACTCGCCATCGATGAAGAAACGCGGACTCTTAAGGCAGACCGGTGCATTTCCACATTCACGATTGAGATGATGAAAGAAGTTCCGGCACCTGCCGGGATGGAAAACTCGCGCGGGGAAATTTTTGGCTGTGATATCTGCCAGGATATCTGTCCCTGGAATACCAAGCCTCTCATGCGAACAGAAGGCGCACTTTCTTTTGAAAAATTTCCTTCCGTCGGAACCCTTTTCACGAAATCTCCGCTGGAGCTAATACAGTTCTTTGAAGGGGAATCCGGCAGAGGAATTCAGAAAGAACTTCACGGGACCGCGCTCTCGCGCCCGGGCAAGAAGGGCTGGCTCAAAAATCTGAAATTTGTTACTTCCAGGCGAAGTGATTCTTGAGGAAAGCGTACATGTGAGCGGTTGCCGATCCCGGTTCGTGATGAGGGAGCCGTTTTGGTTTTTCTGACGTCACACTATTTCCATTCTCTTCCAGTACTTTCACGAAAGCTTCCATGCCACCCGGACCAACAACCACATCGTCTTCACCAGTAATGAGATGAATGCGCTGATTGGAAACCGTCATGTTTTCTTTTTCAGTTTTCAGCCAGGTGAACACGTCAGTGGAATTGAGTGCCGGGGAAACGAGCTGGCGCCTCACCGCGAGAGTCTTCTCATAAAATGCAGTTTCAAAAATATGAATCGCCTGACGCTGCCCGATTCCGATGCCGACACCGATCGCAATACGGTTCAGATCCTTGAAGGCCGGAAGTTCCATCGCCTTGATCGACGTAAAGGCGCCTAGAGAGTGTCCGGCAAGAATCAGATTCTCAGGGCGGGGATAGTTTCCCGGGCCCAAATTGAGCTCCATAAGCTCCGACAGACGCACATACGCCTCACGGAATAACTCATGAACATGTTCCTTGAATTCGTCCAGCGAGTTCACTTCGTTAAAACTCCCCAGATAATGGCCGGGCTGATCGAAGATAATACAAGGCACGTCGGCCTCCACCAGACGAGTGGCCCAGTTGAGACAATCGCCTTTGTGAGAGGTGTATCCGTGAGTGAAAATGGCCCATTCTTTCTTCACCGGAGTGTCGGATTTAAGAGCGGGAATGAAGGCCAGAGCGTTCACATGGAATGAAGGGAGAATGAGTTCGGTACAAACAACTTTTATCGGCATGATCTCATCCTGTCGCAATCCGTCATGTTGTGATTTTCTCTGAATTGTCGTTGACGAAAATTCTCAGAAACATTAACTTAGAGTTCTCTTTTTTAGAAGTCAG
>JAYVHR010000542.1:0-6469 GCA_043771075.1 Bacteriovoracaceae bacterium | reverse complement strand
GGGAATCAGGTACGCATCAAGAAGCCAGTTGTTGTTGTGATCAGCGCCCAAGCTAAGGGACGTCAGAAGAATCAGACTCAGGAAAAGTATAAATTCTCCCGCCACTTTCAGTCCGAGTAAACGACGTGGGAATGGCCAGGCGAGTTTTTCGGGATCATACTTCCACGCCATCATCAGATTCAGAAACGTAATCACAGGCCAGATATTGGCGTGAATATTATGGTAACTGACAGCACCCTGCGAATCGGTCCAGTAGCGGATATTGAGCACGATTTCCCACGCCAGAACCGCGAGGACCGCCCTGGGCGGGAACCAGGCCGTTTTATCCTTCATGGAATGGCAGAAAAGGAGGAACCAGCAGAAGGTCCACGATGCGTTTACGGCCCACGCTAACCAGTTGTCATATTGAGTCCGCAGAATAAGTTCAAACAGCATCCAGCCAAGATAACAGGGCCACATCTTCATGGTTTTACCCAATAGATTAATGCTCGTTCGCTGCTGAACACTAAGATCATGGTAATGAAAACTGTACGGTAGAATTGGCGAAATTTTTCCGGTTCAAGAAACTGGCGGTTTTTGATTATACAGATGAAGAAATAAAAACCGAGAACAACTATTGTGCCGGTACTTACCAACTGATTCGCGAGGAAAGATGTCAGCCCCAGAAGGACCAGCGCAATCATTTCAATGATCACAATTATCCAGAAGCTGGCCGTCTGATATTTCGTGGCCACCGTTTCAAGTGATGCCAGTGCATCCGCCTTTCTATCTACGAGTTCATTCCCAAGACTTCCCACTGATAGAATCAACGCCCAGAAAATGGAAAGAGTGAGTGAGCTCTGTCTGTCTGAGAATGTTGCCAGGGATTCAATGTTCCGAAAGTAAAGAATGCCCAGGAGAAAATGAAGGCCCGCTGGGAAAAACAGGCGCGATTTCAGATGAATCCATGGCGTAGAGTAGAGTGCGGAGGCCAGGCCGATGATCGCGATGCAGGAAAAGAACCGGATTGATATATTGAGTGAAATGATGAGCGAGAGTATGAGACTGACAAGTGCCAAATGCTTCAGTTTTTTTTCTGAAGTATGGAGGACTTTGCGGGGGTTCGCGAGATCACTCTGAAAATCGAAGTAATCGTTCAACCAGAAGGCAGAGCCAGTTGCGAGAAATAGGCTGGTAATCCAGATAATGAGTTGAGTGGGTGGAGGCAATTGTTCCACAAAGAGAAGTGAGGAGATAGATATCCAGAGACATTGAAAAATTTCCAGTATCCGGTAACGGAGGATGAAAGTCATGATGATGACTCTTCCAGGTAACCCGCGTCCTGATTCACGAGCCACGGATCAAAAACTTCTTTGCCTGCGATAATATTCCGGGCACACAATAGACCCGTCATCATGGCGTGATCCTGATTATTGTATCGATGCATGCCATTTCGTCCGGCGAGATGGAGGCCCGGATAATTTTCTTTAAGATCTTTCCGGATAGCCTCAAGTTTTTGAGCATAGTCAGGAGAGTAAACGGGATAAGCTTTTTTCTTTTTCACGACACAGGCATCGACCACGGCAGAAGTCTTGATAAGACCCAGGGTCGTCGCTTCTGATTGCGCGAGTTTTTTCAGATCTTCGTCACTCATGTTCCAGAAGGAATCTCCTTCATTGCAGAAATATTCGAGACCAAGGCAACTATGATCAGCATCGGGAATGAGTTCCGGTGACCATGCCCGGAAGTTCTGGACCCGGCAGGTTTTCACACGCTCATCGTGAATATAAAGCCACTGATCCTGAAAGGTAAGGGGAGCGCGGATGATAAGGGCAACAATGATGAAGTCACGGTACTGAAGACTTTCTGCAAGACCCAAAGTTGCTGGGATTGGATACAGGGCCCGGCAGAGAAGATTGATCGGCATGGTGGAAATCACTTCCGCCGTTTCAAGTTCAACTGTTTCTCCGGCTTTAACAGTACTCACAATCCACGAAGATTCTTTTCTGGTGAGAGATTTTACTATGGCACCCATCTCGATCACGCCTCCGTTCTTTTTAACTTTACTGGCGGTTTCATCCCACAACATTCCCGGACCAAGACGCGGATAACGGAATGATGTGATCAGGGTCTTAGGACCTTTTCTAAATCTAAGGTAAGAAGGAATGAGCATCTCTTTCAGGGCAGTTGTCAGAGAGAAATCCTGGACCCGCTGTTCGGCCCAGTCAGCGGAAATCTGCGTGCATGGTCTGCCCCAGACTTTTTCTGTGTAGGTTTTGAAAAATATTTCAAAGAGACGTTTTCCAAACCGGCTCACTATCCACTCTTCAAAGTTTGCGGGTTTAGTAGAATTCGAAAATTTAGTCGCGATATAGGAGAAAAGGCAGTGAAAACTTTCAACGGCACCAAGGCGAAAAAAAGTGATGAAAGGTTTCAGTGGATAAGGGAAAAAATTATTACGGTAAAGGATCTTCGATGAGCGGGGACGGATGATGAAATCGTGGGGAAGTAATTCGGTCCAGAGATCTTCAATCTCCTGTGATTTCGAGAAAAAACGATGGCCACCGATATCAAAACGGTAACCCTTGTAGAGGTGGGTCCGGGCGATTCCACCTACATACTCAGGATCTGCCTCTAAAACGAGCACTTGTCTGCCATTCCGACTTAATTCGTAAGCCGCAGTGAGGCCAGCAGGTCCCGCTCCAATACAGATAACGTTCTTAAGCATGCAGACTTTATATCAAGAATAAATGGTCACTTCAACACATGGACAGAAATTCAGTGTTAGCATACGCTCTTCCTATGTCGAATCCCTCTTCGTTTCACGTGACACTGATCCGGCCATCATTTGTTCTGCCGGTCACCTCACATCAGGCCCAGCAAGGGGTGCCTCCACTGACACTTGCCCTCCTGGCAGCAACGTTAAAAAAACACGAATATCAAGTGACATGTATCGATGCGACCGGTGAAAAACTTGGTGAGTATCATGATTTCGGAAAATCCGATCTTCTGGCGCAGGGGCTCACAATCCATGAAGTGACAGGGAGAATTCCATCGCACACGAACGTGATTGGAATTTCCTGCATGTTTGCAAACGAGTGGGTTTATTCCCGCCAATTACTTCAGTTAATCCGGGAGAAATTTCCGGGTGCAGTCATTATTGCGGGCGGCGAACATGTGAGTGCTGATTTCACTCACATCCTGAAACAGGACTCGGGCATCGATATTTGTGTCAGAGGGGAAGGCGAGGAGACACTGCTTGAGCTTCTCGAAAAAATCCGGACATCTGATTCGTGGAAAGAAGTGGTGGGGATTTCTTATCTTGAACAGGATGAAATCAAGTCAACCGCTGATCGCAAACGCATCATCAACATAGATGAAATTCCCTGGGCCGACTGGTCTGCCGTTCCTCTCCGGAATTATCTGGATCAGGGAATGGGTAATGATACTCAGAGAAAACGGAGTGTCCCGCTCATCGCTTCCCGCGGTTGTCCCTATCGCTGCACCTTCTGTACGAGTCCCCAGATGTGGGGTACGCGATGGATTGCCCGCGACCCGCATGATGTGATTAATGAAATGAAACAAAGTATCCGGATCTACGACGCCAATCATTTTGAATTTTACGATCTCACCGCGATTATCAATAAGAACTGGATTCATACTTTTTGTGATCTGCTGACTGCTGAGAAACTGGAAGTCAGCTGGTCCCTTCCCACCGGAACCCGGACAGAGGTTCTTGATCGTCCCACTCTTGCGAAAATCAAGGCATCGGGATGTATCAAGATGACTCTTGCTCCCGAGAGCGGCTCCATGGCCACACTCGAGCGAATCAAGAAAAAGACCAAACCTGAGGCGATGCTGAAGGTGATCAGAAATTGCCGGAAAGAAGGCATGATCACCAAATGCAACATGATCTTCGGTTTTCCTGATCAGACGATGAAAGAAGTTTTCCAGAGCTTTGTGTATATTTTCCGGATGGCCCTCGCCGGCGCGAATGACGTGGCCTGCTTTTCTTTTGTTCCGTATGCGGGCTCTGAATTATTCAATCAGCTCGTCGCGAGTGGAAAAATTATCCGCGATGAGAACTACGATGATTTTCTTTCCCGCTGCATCTACAACGATACCGCCGATATTCGTTCATGGTCGGAATCCATTCCGCAATGGCTGATGCCAATGCTGGTGATGGGCGGGATGCTTTTCTTTTATGTTTCCAGTTTTCTTATCCGTCCATGGCGCTTCTTCCAGCTCATTGGAAGGCTTCTGACAAGCCAGCCGGTCACTATGCTGGAGATGCTCCTGGCTGGTATTTACCGGAATTTTATCGAGGGAAAAAAGCTGAAGCCCAGACCAGCCCTGAAAGAATCAGGACAAGCAGTGTAATTCGTTTCAACGTATAAGCTGAGAGAAGAATGCCGGTCAGAAGCTTCACCGGTGTTAGCCGCAATTGATAAAATTCAAGAAACAATTCATAGGTAGCAGGATCTCTCTCGAGAAGATAGAGATAATACTTACGCAGGATTTTGTGAGCGATAGAGTTTTTTTCTTTTGCCACTTCTGCCCACTTTTCCAGGGCGTTCGTAAAACCAGACTTTAAATTCACCGCTAGACTTTCACGTGACTGAATGGACATTAACTGAAGAACAGTCAGGGCAATGCCTCTTCCGTAAACAGGATTACTGAAAATAAGACCGTCACCCAGAACATAAAAATTTTTTATCTCTTTGGTCAGAGCCGAGAGATAAAAATTGGAAACACGATTGTTGATGTGATCTCTTCTGATCCAGTGACCTGAAGAAACGCTTCCTTTGATATCATCCTCGGCACCAATGAATCTGATAAAATCTTTCAGAAGACTTTCCGGATTCCCCGGAGCGCTGGCGGCAGGGGTAATCATACTTACAGCGAAGCGATTTCCTTCCATGGGATAGATTCCACCTCGAAATGCCTCTCCGGAACGGAGTCTTAAATGAGGTTTCCCTGAGGATTCATAAAAACGAAGAAACAAAACTTCTTCTCTGCCAATAGTCTTCACAATTTCGCCGGTACGGATAAGACCCTTTAGCCATCCACTCCGAGAGCGGAAAGTCCCGGTACAATCAAAAACAACATCGGCCTTGATGTTTTTATCACCTGTCGCAATGCCTATAACCTGGTCTTTATCTGTCATGAGGCCGGTAGTTGTTTCTTCTCTGATGATCACCCCCGATTTCCCGGCGTGACGGGTGAGATGCTCAAGCAGGAGTTGCCTCCCGAGGAAAAAGAATTCCCCCGGGCGCTGGTGCCTGGCTTCGGGGAATTTCGAGCCGATCATTTCACTGTGTGAAGTGCGGCGTGCGCCTTTCGACTTCAATTCATTACGTGAGCCGGGGATAAGATCTTCCAGAAAATTCATTACAAGCTCAGGACAAATGAGAGGAGAGTCTCCCGGGTCTGAAATTGCCTGTGAGAGAACGGTGACACTCCATTGTTTTTTAGACAATGTCAGAGCGAGAAGAAGTCCCGAAATACCATTTCCCAGAATGATGGCCGAATTGGTCATGCTCCATTGTACTTTCTTGGCGGTTGAATGAGAACAAAGTATCATTTTCTTATGCTTCAACGTTTCTTCCCAAGGAAAGGCCCGGAACTGGCCATCTTCCTCCTGTATTGCCTGCTTGTCCTGATCGGGCTTATGAATCATGAATTCCGCACTGATGAAGTGAGGCCATGGCTTATTGCCCGGGAATTAAATCTTGCTGAACTTGCAGCTTATCTCAGAGTGGAATTCCATCCTTTTGGTTGGTACCTTCTCCTGAAAATCCTGAATTGGTTTCATCTGCCACCGGAATCCATGAAATTTGTCTCCGGGCTCTTTGCTTTTCTCGCCTTTGGAGTTCTGGTCTTCCGTTCACCATTCACCCGCGGGCAGAAAGCACTGATGGCAATCAACGCCTACTTTCTTTATCAGTACGGTGTCATGGCCCGTCCTTATACGTTGGAGCTTTTCATTCTTTTTCTTCTAAGTGCTTCGTACGAAAAAAGAAAAGAGTTACGCGCTTACTGGGTAGTGCTGATCTTTTTTCTCTCGATCATCCATGTGTTTGGTTTTTTTCTAGCTCCTCTTTTTCTTCTTCGCATGCTGGCCGATGCAGGGACTGGAAAATTTTCCATCCGGAAGCTACTTCTTTACGGCGTTCCTGTTTTCCTGAGTCTCATCCTCTCCGCCTGGCTCATGAATCCGATTGATTATGATTTCGGCGGAATTCTACGGCTTACGGAATATTTCCCCCAAAGGTTATTTCAGTCGATCGCATTTACTTTTCAGGGACTCTTTCTACTACTCTCGCCTGTAAACTGGTGGGAGCACACAATGATCAGTGATCTCCATCTTTCACCACAGATTTTTCTCGTTGTGATTCTTCCCGGATTCGTTCTTCTCTATCGTTACCTAAAGCATGAAGTTTTTGGATTCAGCCTTCTGGTTTACAGCTGGTTAGTTGTCATTACTCTC
>JAYVHR010000541.1:0-2619 GCA_043771075.1 Bacteriovoracaceae bacterium | reverse complement strand
AAAAATTTCTTTCAGCTCATTTGTTTTCCGGATGCATGATCTACCGATTGCCCGGACAGCATACTTAAATGAATTGTACGCCGGTGATCTTCGGATCATCCCGGCGATCCGTTTTTTATTCAGATCATGAAAGTACTGAGTGAGATCGGCATTCGGATCGCTGTTGGGTCTCGCATTTCCGATCCAAATTCTGTTATCAGGACAAGCATCTCCGTAACCAGGATGATTGTGGGATGTACTCTCCGGAGGTAAATCTCTGAAGCGTTCTGCCTTACGGCCATTATTTAAAAATTCCTGATAGTATCGCGCTTCCCGGGTTCCAAAAAGTGCTCCTCCACAACCACCTGCTGAATAACTTCCATAAACACCGGGCCAGCCATTGTATGTATCCCAATTTGGTTTTGGCGGATTCCCGTGACAGGCAAGACAACTCTGAGGATTGGTTTCGACATTTCTCAGAGGATCGCTTACACCATCAAAAACTAGTTCCCGCATTTCAAAACCTGAGGTGGCCGGATTCCACTGCATAGTCTCAATCGTATCTTTTCCTTCACCCGGACCACCAGGTTTTCGGGTGAAGGTCAGAACGAATTCAGCTTTATCATTGTAAAGAAGAGCGCGCGGAGAATCTGGAGACGTTCTTTCTTTCTGCGCACTCCGGCTGGTGTAAATGAAAGTGTAATTTTCCCGGAACTTCAGCGGCAGCAAAGGAATTAACTGATCAACAGTTCGCACATTATTGGCGCGGATAATTCTTTCGAGTTCGGCATACGACATCTGTTCTTCCGCAAATACCGGAAGACTAATGAGGAGAAAAATTGAGAGAAATTTCAGCATCATTACTTTTTCGGAATAATGCAGAAAAAAATGACGAAAACAATTCCGACTAAAACCGTCTCCTGGCTAAAGCTAAATTACCTGGTAAAAAATGGGATCAGCCTTTCTCCAATTCCTCGTACTACATGAAACAGGGAATGAAGTGCATCGAGAGAAATCCCTGGGTCATGGTTCAGTCTTTTGAAAAGATTCCTTATCTCTTTTTCGGAAATTCACTCTGGCCCGTTTACTGGCAACCCATCGGCCCCAAGGTGAGACTCTTCGAAGTGCTCTTTGCCAACCAGAAATTATCTGGATGCTTCCGGTCCTTTCGCTGTTTCTTCTGGTCTACATTTTTAAGAGCGAAATCCGCTACCGGATTCCCTTCGACGTCTTCGTTGTGCCGATGGCGCTGAAAGCGCTGGGCAGAAGTTCTCCACGCATTCGCCTGAATTCGGAAAAAAAAGAGTGAATTCTTGTTCATTAGTTTCAGATTCCCAGATATTCTTAATGGGTGAAACATTTCAACATGGGTTTCAGAGCTGTGCTGCCGATCATTTCGGGAATCATTCCCTTCGGCGCCGTCATGGGTTCAGCGTTTGCGGAAGCGAAACTCTCTTTCTGGCAGGCGTTTTTCATGAATACTGTCGTCTACGCCGGAGCGGCCCAGCTCGCCACTGTTGATCTCATGACACAAAACGCGGCCGTGCTGGTTGTGCTCGCGACGGGACTGATCATCAACCTGCGCTTTCTTCTTTACAGCGCGGCGATGTCTCCGCTCACTCACGACTCAAGTCCGTTCATAAAATTTCTTTGTGCTTTCACTCTGACCGATCAGAGCTACGCCACCATGACCGCGAACCAGAGTAAGTTCAGCACCAACTCCGAAGCGGTGAATTTTTATCTCGGGACTGCGGCGTGCATGATGATCACGTGGCATCTGTCAGTGTTCGCGGGATTTGTCTTCGGAAATTTCGCGCCGGTCTCGTGGTCACTGGACTTCGCGGTGCCGTTAAGTTTTGTGGCCCTCTTGGTTCCCAGTCTTAAGAGCAAAAAACACATCGCCGTCGCAGTCGTGAGCTCGCTTCTTTCGCTTCTGCTTTTTCAACTACCGCTCAAAACCGGACTCATGGCTACCGCTCTCCTCTCGATTCTTTTTGCCTGGATTCTCATCCGGAGAAAAAATGATTAATACTAATTATTTTCTCCTGAACGTCGTTCTTCTCGCCGTGGGAACCATCATGATCCGGGGATCGTTCATCGCTCTTTCCGGGAAGATGAAAAACTCCGAAAAACTTCGCGAGCTCTTCGGTTTCATTCCGGCCGCCATTCTTCCAGCCTTCATTTTACCGGCGACTTTTTTTCATCGCGGGATCGTAGCAAGCCTCTATGGGAAGGAAAGAGTGCTGATTCTGATCGCGTCGGGAATTGTTTTTTTCTTTCTCCGGAGCACCTTCCTTATCATTTCCTTCGGTCTTATCCTTCTCTACCTGGCAACTTCCTTCTCCTAGGGTGATTTTCACTTACAACTTCAATCGAGGACTCAGCGGCAAGGTGATGTTAAAGATGCATCCTTTCCCGGGCAGGTTTTTCACACTGATCATTCCCGCGTTTAAATTGATGGCCTTCTGGGCGATGGTGAGGCCGAGCCCCAAGCCTTTTTTATTTTCATTCTGCTGCTCAAAGGGTTTAAAGAGATCAATCGTTTCGTCAGACAGGCCTCCGCATTCGTCTTCCACTTCAATCACCACACTTTTTCCTTTCAGTCCCGCACGGATTTGGATCCTTCCGTTTCTCTTCGTG
>JAYVHR010000540.1:0-9062 GCA_043771075.1 Bacteriovoracaceae bacterium | reverse complement strand
ATTTGTATCAAACGCTGCGTCTGGAAATTTCTGACTGATCCGAAATACCTGAAATTTTATGTGCAGGGGGATAGTAGAAATAAGAAATTTATTCTTTCTCTCCTCCGGATACGGACGGCGTATGAAACAGGAAGCATGAAGTATGGGGTTTTCTACGCAGAAAAATAGGTAAAGTTGCGGAATTTGTTATTGAATTCCCTCTGAAAACCAGACTTAAAAAGTGATTTCTTCAGCTTCTTCACACTATCTTAACTAGTTAGAATCCTTTCCTTTTTCCATTCCTTTTGCTACTCTTCATTTTCATCTTATTAAGGATTTTTCATTTGAATATCGAATCACATACTGTGACCCCGGTTGGACTTCCAGACTATCTGAAGACATTGACTCAGGTCGAAACTCCAGTCGCTGAACTGAAATCAATTTCTTTTTACCAGCAGGAACTGCGCAAAGTTCTGCCTGAAGAAATATTTCTCCGTACACCAGGTCGCTTACTTTATCTCGTGGGATTTCTCGCGATTAATATTTCACTTATTACTTTCGTCATGATGGTAAATCCGGCGTGGTATTTTAAGCTCATGATTGCTTTTGCCATCGGTCAACTTAATGCCAGTATCGGTTTTTTTGCTCATGAAACGCTTCACGGTTCTATCGTAAAGAATAAGTTCCTTCAGGCGGCGATCGGGAGTATTGGCCTGGCCCCGTTTCTTGTTTCTCAGACCTATTGGCGCTTCTGGCACAATAATCTTCACCACGGGAACACTCAGTTGATCTACAAAGATCCAGATGCTTTCCCGACGCTCTCCGTTTACAAGCGCAGTAAATTTATGCGTTTTGTTTTCGGCCTTTCACCGGGTTCGAAAGGTCCACTCAGTTATTTCTATTTTTTCTACTGGTTCTCGTTTCAGTCGATCATCAATCAGTCATACATGCGCTTTAAAAGCAAAATGTGGAACTCGATGGATCACAAGAGAGTGACGATTGAATTCGTGGCAACTATCCTGGCGGCCGGCGCTTATCTTTGGATGATCGGATTTGATAACTTGCTCTGGCTTGCCGTCATTCCAGCTCTGATTCAGAACTATGTGATCCTGAGTTACATCTCTACCAACCACAACATATCTCCGTTAACCAAAGTGAATGATCCGCTGGTGAATTCACTGACAGTGACCGCGCATCCGGTGATTGAGTTTTTTCACCTCAATTTCGGTTATCACGTGGAACACCATCTGTTTCCGAGAGTGTCGTGCAAGCACGCGAAGACTATTCATCGTCATCTCAAGATGATGTATCCTGAAAAATACAAGACCATGCCTAAATGGAAGGCCCTGAGATATCTGTATCAGACGCCGAGAATCTATAAATCAAATACTGAGCTGATTCATCCGAAGACACTGAAGACATATCCGACAATCTGATGGATGCGTTTAAGGATTCATTCAGGAAGAATGTTCCATTTCTCATCCCGCAGGTGGATGAGAGTTTTAAACCCATTCTGCAATTACCATTCCTCCAGTCTCTGGAGGGCCTCTTACAAAGCTGGGACAAAAGCATTCAGGTTCATCTGCCGGACCTGAGAGATGAAGCTAGTTCTATTGATACCGATTCACAGAATGCTCTTAGTTTTTACAAGCAGGGGATGGGTCTTCTTTTTAACAATGCCCACGAACTCTCACCACTACTCGAAAGCTGGCTTCACGAGATAAGATCGGTGATTGGCCTCTCTGCGATCACTTACGGCAGAAATCTCATCTACGCGACACCAGACGGGAAAGGCACTGCTCCTCATTTTGATCAGAACATTAATTTCGTTCTGCAAGTGAAAGGAACCAAGCACTGGAAAGTGGCGGCCAATTCTCATCTCATAAATCCTATGACCAGATATACGATGGGCCAGCCGGTTGATCCAGAGATGATGAGTTACCTTGAACAACCGATGCCCACTGAGATGCCGGAAGACGCTCAGGATTTTGAATTAAAACCTGGATCACTTCTTTATGTGCCCCGCGGATGCTGGCACTCTACTGAAGCAGAAGGCGACGCCTTAGCACTCAATTTTACTTTCACCGCTCCGACATGGATTGATCTTCTCAGTGCGGCCTTAAGAAGCAGACTTCTTCAGTCTCCGGAATGGAGAGAGACAGCTGATTTGTCTGAAGAAAGATTTGATCAGCTCCTGGCCGAACTCGGCTCCGATGTTCCGAACTGGAAGGCCGCCGATATTTTAGGCGCGACCGAGGCCTCTGATTAATTCGTAAGATTTAATTCTTTTTTTCTGATCATGAATCATTGAGAGAACCATAAGTTCATCGATGAGACCTGACTCGAGATATGGGCGAAGAAGTTTTTTGATAGTATCGGGAGACCCGATAAATTTCGGCATCGATCCTGCTCTCACTTCATTCCAGTCTTTCGCCGTAAATGGATAGGCCCGCGCTTCTGCCACAGAAGGGAGGGGAATGCTTTTTCCTGTCCCGACAAAAAGGGCAAAGGAAAGATCAGACGAAAGGGCCAGCTCCTCAGCTTCGGCATCAGTCTCCGCACAAATAATATGACAACCCATTGAGGCCTTGGGCTTGGGGCACCATTTAGATGGACGAAAACGTTCGTGATAGAGGCGAATAATATCAAGCGCAGGAAGATGAGAAAAATGCTGGGCAAACGAATACGGAAATCCCCGGTCGGCCGCAAACATGGCACCAAAATCACTGCTCCCTAAAATCCATATTTCCGGCATATCTGTCTGCGCGGGAACTGCGGATACACCGAGATGATTTTCATCATTAAGCCAGTTCACCAGTTTATCAAACTCTTGGGGGAATTCCTGCGGAACATTTCCATTACCACGCAGAAGCGAGGCCGCTTTGGACCCCGAACCAGGTGCCCGGCCGAGTCCCAGATCTATTCTTCCGGGATAGAGAGTTTCCAGTGTCCGGAAAATTTCCGCGACATGAAGAGTGGCATGATTCGGAAGCATGATGCCGCCAGAACCGACGCGGATTTTTTTTGTTTTCCCGGCAATGTGAGCAATGAGAACTTCCGGTGCGGAACTTCCGATCCCATCCATGTTGTGGTGTTCAGCAAACCAATAGCGATGATAGCCCATTGTCTCAACAGATTGAGCGAGTTCAGTGCTTTTAGTGAAACTAAATGCAGCTGTATGACCGGAAAGAATAGGAGATAGATCAAGAACAGAAAGAAGAGGCGTTTTCATTCCGAGAGGCTAGCACAAAAAAAAGGGGGAGAGCAGATGCTCTCCCCCGGAACTGACATTATTTTGAGAAATACGGAGCGATGCCTTCGCCGTTAAGTGTACCGTAAACTTCAACTTTTCCGTTGACGATACTCCAAGGCTGCTCAAAAGTTCCCGCGTTGATCGCGAGGTCTTTTCCTCTGGCAATAACCGTCTGAAGCCATGGCTCACGAATCGCTTCCAGAGCGCCATAGGTCTTGTAGAGAGCTTTCAGATCATCTTCCAGCCGTTCTGCCTTGATATTCTGAAGTGTCGCCAGGAGTTCCACACAGGCCGCGTGGTATTTGTCGTAATCAATAATTGAATAAACAACATTCTGGTCTGAAAGAGGGGAACCGTCTTTTGAGACTTTTGCGATGGCACCTTTCTCAAGAAAGATGTTCATCATGAGCCAGTGACCGCGGTGATGGGCCTCGGACAATGACTGCTGCTTGGAAACGTCACGAAGGAAGTTCGCGTTGTAGGAATCATACATCGCGTTCCGGCTACGGAGAGCTTCTGCCTGATCTTTGAACATTCCGATTTTCACCATGATCGGATCAGCTCCGAACACGAGTGCCGCGAGATCCGCGCGCTGCTCTTCCATGGAAGAGCCAAGGGCGCCGAGGACAGTAGTCGGATCTTCTTTTGGGCCGTATTTTCTGGTGTTATAAGTTCCTGAACCGTGGCCGATAATTTCATGGAGAAGAACTTTCGTCTTTCTTCCTTTCGCCCAGTAATCAACAATGTCATCAACGGTTTTCGCCGGAGCATATTCCAAATACATATCACGGCGGTCTTTCAGGGTATTCGGATCAAGATCCTGGCCTGGAAGATCAAGGCGGATAATATTTTTTGCCCCCACATCACGACGGATATCATCGTAGTTCGGAAGATTGTATCCACCAGAACGGAAGGACGAGATTTCCTGGAAGTAATAAACCATCAGTGCCGGAGGAGAATATCCTTCCGGGAAAGTTTTCTTATACTGGCCATAAGGCATGTTGTTTTCAAAAGTCTGCGCATTCTTCGCGAGATCTAGTGACATCTTGGTCGTCTCAGGATCAACGATCTGAACATACGATTCCCATGAACCGATGAGTGTCTGGTAATCCGTCTGGTATTCCACATAGCCCATCATGAAATCAACTGTTGAGCTCGTGCCATCTTTTACCCAATGAATATTCATCTGGCGGAAATCTTCAACGTTTCCTTCCATGAAAAATTTGATGAGGTAGCTGATCTGCTTCGACTGATGTTCTGAAGATGTGTAAGGAAGAGCGAGTTTCAGGTGCTTCACGACTTTCGTCATGGCATCGCGGACTTCAGGGTGAAGTTTCTTGTTATTCAGGGCCTGGACTTCGCAGATAAGGCCATTCGGTCCGCGCACGATACGGCAGTTAACATCAGACTTAAGCCCCTTCTGGAAAGCTTCGTCGACTTCGGCCATGGTAATGCCATGTTCGTATACGTTGTTCCCGGAATTTTCCAGTTCATTGCCCGTCGTTGTTTCTGGCTTCTGAATCACTTCGAACTCAGGATCAGTCAAAAGTTTTACCGATTCAAGGACGGAACCCAAAGGTGCCTTCGGAGCGTAAAGCTTGAAGAGATTTCCTACCTGGGAGGCAGTGACTTTCTTCAGGACATATTTACGGTTGGAAGTTGTATAAGGCCCAACCTGATCTTCGTATTTTATTGTGTAATTCAGATACTCGTTGAAAGAATTTTCCAGAAGTTTTTTAGTCTTCGGAAGATTCTTTTTAGAGAGAGATGTTTCCAGCATGTTCTTGATGAGAAGACCATGGCGGTGGTTCTGATGAAGAAGAATGAATTTTCCTGCATCAGCGGCCGCGAGAAGATGAGTCGCGAGTTTCTTTTCCTTCACTGAAAGTCTGTCCCAGACAATCTTTCTGGGAGCAGAACTTGTCACACGGATGGTTTCAGGAACGGTGATCGGTGAGTAGCCAGCAAAGGCAGAGAATGACATGAGGGCCATAAGGCCGCATAGGGTCTGTTTCAACACATTTTCCTCCGGGAAATTGGAATATTTCATCATCAAGCGGAGGGGTGTGGGAGTCAACATAAGGATAGTTGACTAATGTACATTTGGAACGGATAGGGTGCTGAAATTAAGTCTCCAGCACCCAACTCATTAATTCAGATTCAGATCAGGATGATTCACGAGCATTTCGCCTCCCAGATTTACGGTGAGTCCGTAGTTCAGTGTCGTCATTTCAAATTTTCCTTCTCCGTCTTCCAGAAGTCCGGAGATTTTATAAATGAACTTGAAAGGAATGACCCTTCCTGAATTCAGGAAAGGGACCATCTTATCAATCCCGCGCTTGTTGAACGTCAGGGTGCAGGGAATTTCATCCGCCGCCTGACCCGCTCTGGGTGCACATTCATGTTCTTCGATGAAGGCCGAAAGTGTTTCACCGAATTGTACCTCGGAGGCCAGAAATGGAATAGCACTGAAGCGTGCCTGCGGTCTCAGCTTCCGGATTCCCGCCTCGGCAATTCCCAGTTGTTCCATTTCATAACCTGCAGCAAGAAGTGTGGTGACGAGAGCGCGTTTTTTACAACCTCCCACAGCACTCCCGAATCTTCCGCAATTTCCTTTCCAATATTCAGTGTAGTGAAACTTGGGAGTACTTTTTACATCCAGAGCGATCTTCATAAAGTTGGGAGCAAAATAAAAATGATCCGGATCCTTGTGATCCGGCCAGATTGTGACAAAAGTTCCTTCGGCGGCCATGTTCTTGTTCACCACCGGAACCGCCCAAGCTTGGGTTAACAGCAGGAGTACCCATAAAAATTTCATTGTCTATCCTTTGGGCGAAAGGGAGCAGCTCCCCGTCGTTCCGTTACAGTTAATGTTAATGAGACTGTCGAGTTTCCGGAGAGTCAGCTTCGTCGTCCCTTTGGTGAGGATAATCGTTTTCAAAAGTTCTGACTGTTTCCAGATCCTTTTCTTCATGAGCTTTTCCTTCAAGGCAGTTTCCTCACCACTCATTGTGAGAGTTTCTTGTTCAGTTTTATTCTCACTTTTTTTTCCTCCGGCCTCCTTGCCACAGGAAACGATTGTCATGAGAAGAAAAAATAAATTCATCAATTTCATAAAGTCTCCTTAAATATCGAAGATGGTGACTTTCTGGCCGGCCACGCCGGGAAGAGGTTCTGATTTTAAGATAGAGACGAGACCGATGACTGAAAACTTCTCGCGGGAAAGAGAACTGCTAACACGCTGTTGACGGTCTAATTCTTCAAAGCTTCCGGCCTCCACTTCCCTGAAAGTGACACAGGTTCCGAAGAATTCTTCCATCACTTCTTCCAGATTAATTTTCCCGCGGGACTGAAGCTTCATCACCTGCGCCTCAAGTTCTTTCGTCCTTTTCAGGAGATTAAGAATTCCCGCATCCTGATTTTCTTCTGAACAATTGATACTCGTGAGAACTCTTGGTTCCTCAACCGTCGTGGTGAAACTGAGATCTCCCGTTACTTCCACCATCCAGTCACCCCGGGCGAGGGCCGCTTCGACATCACGTTTTTTGCTGTAGGGGATCTTGATACTTTCTGAATCACCAAAAAAATGTCCGTTGGCCTGTGGGAAAATATTGAGAGAAACTTCTTTCTCACCCAGCAGAACATTGACCATCAATTGACCGGCGCTGCTCCTTGGGATGACGACTTCCCGGGGAGAGTAAAGCGTCTTTGCTTCGTTATAACAGGCACGGGTTTTCGTTTCATTGAGCGACCACGCGACTGTGGCAAAAGCTTCCTTCAGCATCTTGTTGAAGAAATAATTTACTGTCGCTTCATAGTGGGGAAGGACCAGCACCTTCCCCGTTTTTGTTGTTTCTTTGATCAGGCAGTCTGAAGCCGATACTCCAAGGCTGAAAGTGATCAGGCTAAAGATGAGGGTAAAGTTTTTCATCCTACAACTCCTTATCTGAATTAACGATGAGCCACGGAAATTCTTTCAGTTCTCCCAATCCTAAGGCGACACAGAACTCACGGCTGACCAGTTCGCGCTGTGTGAGACTGAAATGTAAGTCATGATCTTCTTCTGTGATAGCTTCTGAAATGGAGTACTTCCCTGAAGTATGCGCCTGACGATTATCCAGTTGCGGCTTCATCCAGCGTTCCACAAAGCGATCAACCAGACTCATGATGTAATCGTATTGGTTGGCCGTTCCGCCATTGATCGTGATGAGGATGTCCCCCGATTCAACGAGCTTCTGAACTTCTTTCCGGACACTCCACTTCCACCACCATCTGCCTCCGGAAGCCTGGGCGACGAAATGTCTGTAAAGTTTGTGATAATTGAGATCAATCGTTGCATGGAAAAGAGGTGAGAGACCTTTCACTTCATAACAATAACTGAGATCAGCAGCGTTACCACCGCTTGAGAGAATTCCTGCGAAGGCCTTCGCTCCGACCGGCGTAAGTGAGGCCGATACTCCGATACTGTCTTCGGCGCGTCCACTCCATGGTGCCAGACTGATTTCTTTGTAAAGATCACTCATGACTCTCTGGCCACTTTTGTCTTCCATGAAATATAGGTGCGATTCCTGCACCGGCATCACGGCCATTTTTTTTCCGGCCTTGATGTGATTCTGAACTGACTGCTGGAGATCGCCGGAAAGACCCAGGCGGAAGATGCCGCTGAAGTAACCTGCCGTGGCTTCCGGTGTGGCCGGGGTCCAGTAGCTCATTCCGAAACGGGGCTGGCCCTTGCTGTCTTTTTCGAGACCACCGGTATTCGGAAAGAAGTAAAACTTGTTCCCGTCTGAATGGTCGGGATAGATGGTGGCGAGAAGGCCCGTGCCGTCTTCCGATTCTGAGAGAATGGGCAGGGCATAGGCATTGAATGTCAAAAGAGACATTGCAAGTAGCAGGGATTTCATTTGTACCTCCGGGATCAGTTATTTGATCTTGAGAGTCGTTTTTAAACTGAAAGGCCCTCCCATAGCTTCAGCATTGACCCCTAGGCATGCTTTTTTTCCATAAGTGAAAGACAGGACGGACAGGTTCTCGGTGTGTTAGAGTCGGCCCATGATCAATAACGACGTTATCCGGGCCGTCCGGTACCTCTTGAATGTGAGTGAATTCCAGCTCGTGGAAATTGCCATGCTGGGCGGGGGCAATACCACTCAGGCGAAAATGAATGCCTACATGAAGGAAGAAGAAGAGCCTGGTTTTGAGGCCTGTCCTCAGAATCTCATGGCCCGCTTTCTTAACGGTCTGATTATCTACAAACGCGGAAAAGATGAATCGCGTCCGCAACTCAGTCCTGATCTACCGACCAATAATGTGGTACTGAAAAAACTGAGAGTGGCATTTGAACTGAAAGACGAAGATATCCTCAACATGCTTGATAGTGTCGGATTCAGAATCACGAAATCAGAACTCAGTGCCTTGTTCCGGAAAGAAGGGCATGTGAATTACCGGCAGTGTGGTGATCAGCTTCTCCGGAATTTTTTGAAAGCACTTACGAACAGAGAAAAAGAAAAACAATCATGAAAAGAGAAAACGAAAAAAGCGCTCCTGGCAAAGCTTTGTATAATTGGTACCCGGGTCACATGGCCAAGGCACTCCGCGAAGTTAAAAAGCGCCTGACTCTCGTGGACATTGTTCTTGAGGTCCGGGACGCACGCGTGCCACTCGCTTCCGGTAACAGGGCCCTCGATGCGGAAGTCGGAAATAAGTGCAAGCTTATCGTTCTCAACAAAGCGAATCTTGCCGTTCCTTCGGCCATGAATGAATGGACAGAATGGTTTACCCAGCAGGAGAAGCCATTTATTTTTGTGGATTGCTTTGATAAGCCGGCACT
>JAYVHR010000539.1:0-4431 GCA_043771075.1 Bacteriovoracaceae bacterium | reverse complement strand
GAACCAGATGTGTCCCACTATTGAAACTTCCAGCGCGCTCAACGGGAACTACGTGGTGAACGAACTGGAGGGCCAGTGGGCCGATGAAATTCAGGACCCTGTCTTCGACAGTGGAAGCCAGTCTTTTAGCAACAATCCGTCCTTCGATGAATTCCGGAAAAATATCTGTAACCGAAGCTCAGGGGACGATCAGATTTCGTACGGACAGTTTCTTGCCCAGAATTGTATGGGTGAAACAACCTGTGATAATCCGATGTCAATGTACATCCAGAGATACCCCAGCGGTGCTGATGTCGATCAGGCCCTGGTCTTTGCCGAATTTTCTGTCAGAGCACCGGTGGGAAATCTTGGTACAAAAGCGGTCACTGCAGTCGCGGGAACCAGTGGTCAGTCTTACAATGATTACGTGAGAAATATTGACAGTGATCTTCAGACAGCCTTCGCCGGAACAAGCGATGTTTCGGTTGCCAGATCCGCGTCTCTCGGTCCGATTACAAATTCGGGATCATCTTCTCAGGCGAGTACATCATCGAATAATAATACGAACAATCAAAACGCAATCCTGAATCCCATTCTTGCGCCTGAAGCTTTCGTACCTGTCCCCGTTACTCCCGAGTCGGCCCGGGCGGAAGTGCTCCGGAGAGAAGTTCGTGAGAGCGATACAGAAGCGCAGGGGATTCGTGATGAAATTTCAGGACTACGGGATGCACTTCAGCGGCCGGAGGCCCAGGATTCCCGAGGAGATCAGAATTATCAGGATCTCACAACAAGGTTTGCTTCTCTCGAAAGAAGACTGGCGGATACAGAAAGAAGAAAGCTCACTGCCGAGGATGAGTTGAGAAGAATCAGTTCACGCAACGAAGATCTCGAAAGAACAAATGGAAAAACTGCTCTGGTTCGGCCTGCTTCACCGTCTCCTCGTGGGCAGCAAAATGCTTCTTCGGCCGGAGCTACTTCGAGATCAGTCCAGTCCGCTCCGCAGTCCGGTGCAGCTTCAGGTGGGGGAATGAGTTCCTCAGGAATTTCGCCTTCGGTATCCCGATTAATTCCGGCGGGTCGTTCAAATCCTACGGCCGGGTCAGCACTGCTGGCGAAGTATGGTGTTCAGCCATCGGGTTCTCAGGGAGCTCTCATTGTTGCGGGAAGCGGCTCTCCGGTGGATATTCAGAAACTTCGTAACGACTCTGTCGATTACACACTTCCGATTTCCATTCCGCTGGAAGAATACAATCGGATAGCATCGAACAATCAGGACGCGTTGAGACCTTATCTCGAACGTTGCCGGGCCATGGCCGGAGAAGTCTGCCGGCTTTCGATTTCTGCAGAGGGGACTCAGAGTGCGATGGAATTGTTCGTGCTGAAGTCAGGGAATGAATTTTCGATAGTTCAGTCACCGGGTGCATCCCGGGGCATTGCTTCTGAATCTTTTTCGGCCCCTATCCGGTCGAGAGATTTCACGCTGGATAATCTTCGGAACGAACTCACTCGTTGAGTGCAAATTAAATCTGGCAGTTGTTGATTCCTAAGCCATGAAAACATCGAGACACTCAGTCGCCCAACAAATTTTCTCTATTATCTCAGTATTACTTTCAAACATACCGATAGGATGTTGAAGGAATTCTCAATGAATTTTGGTCTTCTACCACTATTGTTTCTCATTTCTGCACTTCCGGTAAGTGCTCACGACCTTGTTACGCCGGTGGAAGACATTCCAGTTTCAGTTATTGATGTTGGCCCTCTTGTCGTCCCGGCAATGAGCTTCGTCTTCAGAGACGGTGGACGAGGACTCAGTTCACAACAAATTGAGACCGATGGAGTTAATACCAGTTTTTCAGAATGGCTGAGGTGCTTTCATACGGGGGCAGAAAATTGTCAGCCCTGCGAGGCAGACTCCAGCGTAGTCGTCATGCAGGATTTTGCCGCAACAAGATGCCTTCCTCCTCCTTCAGATCAAGCGATTGCTTTCCACGCTGAATTAACGCCGCAACAGCGAAGAACCCGGGATGATCGGATCTGTCAGTGTTATCAGGAAGGAAACGCCAGTCCTCTCGAAACTTTCAGCTTCGAAGAAGGTCTCAGACGAAGAATCGATTTACGACAAACCAGATTTCCGGATCAGGTCCAGGACGCGCTCGATGAAGTTGTGACTTCGGAAAGAATCGCTACCGGATTCTCGGCCGCGAGTTATCAATCTGACACCCAGGCCGCGATTGATCTCGGAAGTCTTTATACAACTCCCGTGAACCGCCCAATAACTGCGCGTGTATCTTCGGCCATGGCGGATACGGGCCGTGCTGTTTTACTTTCTGTGGGAGCAAGTGCCGGAGTGACTCCGCAATTGCTAACGGCTGCCGGAGTCGTCGACACAGCTACATCAACTGCAAATAATTTCAGACTGAATGAAGAATTGTTTAACGGACCGAATGATCCCCGGGCCTGCATTCCCTATCGCCATTTTCTTGCCTCAAAACAGTTTCCTGAAAATCCCGATTTCTATAGAGTGATCGATGAGGCAACCACCTACCGCCAGAGCGACTGGAACTATGCCTCGCTCCTGGATGAATTCCGGGACCTGAAAGGCAACCGCGGGATGGAGAAGGTTCTCAAGGATCATTCCCGATCCAATCAGAGACTCCAGAGTGTGTATGCCCGTCTGCAATTCCTTCATAACAACCCGGTTCTGAAAAATGCCCTGTTAGATACAAATATGTCGAGCACGGACGAGAGACAACTTCTCTTCGATGGAATCAAACGCATGCCTCGTCCGCAGTGTAATGAAACAACATGCGTGAGAAACGAGGCCTGGGTAGCAGCGGTAGAACCGTACCGTCAAAGAATGGCAATGCACCTGCGAAACCCAGGGATTCTTGAAGCGGCCCAAAGAGGGTATGCGGCTTCCCGCGAACTCCAAAGCATGGTCGCGCTTTCGACGGCCCAGCGTGAAAGTATGACTGCTGAAACTGTCTTGGGACGGACGGCCGGGTCGGACGCCGGCGCCTGGAGTTCATTCTGCCGCATTCGTAGCGGGACAGTTCCTCCTGAAGTTGAATACTTCGGAATCATGTTTGCGCATCTGGGACAAAGAAATATTCTCAACCCTATGTCAGACACTGAGTATCTTGAAGAAAACGAAAGTGTCTGCGGGGCCAGACGTCGCGATGCCAGCGGAAATGTCATTAATGTTCAGGACTTCATCAGGATAACATGCGGAGCTCAAACTTCCGGAAGATGTTCTCCGGCAAACCGCCCGGCCCTCGTTGCTGAATTTCTCAGTACGACGACGGCAACTGGCGAACAGACACCGGAATCCCAGAGGGCCATTGCCAACTACATGCCTATCCTGAACGGGAGAGCAGGGATTTCGAGAATAGAAAGTTCGGAAGTTGCGCAGATAAATCAGAACGTTTCGAATCCTAATTTCATCCGGGAATCAAGAGTTGCCCCTGTTGCTGGAATCACTCCACAAAAGCAAAGTGGCGGAGAAATTACCAATGCTCAGAACATTGTGAATTCCTCGAGCCTCGGGCTGCCTCAAACACCGGAGACTGTGGTCGTTCCTCTGGCCGCAAGTCGCCCGGTGGCAGAAATCAGGGAAAACCTTTCGGAAGGAGAGACGGAGTCGAAAACAATTCGTGAGGAAATTTCCTCTCTTCGCGATGTCATCAGAAATCCTCAGGCGGCAGCGAACCGTGAACCACAGCAACTGATGGATCTTAATCAGCGCCTGGCCTCACTTGAACGTCGTCTCGTAACCCGTGAAAGAGAAAACAATCAGCTTCGTGATCAGATTGCAGAAGCCGAAGAAAGCAGCAGATCAGCACCACTGAGAGCTCAGGCGGCCGTTGATTCCGGTGACCAGAGATTATCCTCTTCATCAGCTTCTTCCGCTCCGGCAGTTCCTCAGGGAGGAATTAGCTCAGGAGTTTCAGAGGGAACTCCTCTGTCAGGTTCAGGTGTCCAGTTCAATCAAAATTCTGTTAGCGGAAGAACAGCATCGAATAATGCAAGAGCAGTTCTTTCTTCGGGAAATTCAGCGCTTCTTTCGAAATACAATGTTCAGTCAGGCTCTGTTCAGGGAGCAATTATTGTTGCAAACCCTTCAGCTACAATTGATTATCAATCTCTCCGTTCGCAATCGGAGGGGAGTGTGATTCCTCTAACTATCACGGCCGAAGAATATAATCTTCTCGCAAGTAATGATCAGTCCGCATTGACCAGATACCTTGATCAGGTGCGTGCGATGCCAGGTAATGTAGTGAGACTCAACATCACATCGGCCGGTCAGCAATTGGAACTTTTTATCCTGAAAAACGGGAATGATATTTCCGTCATTCCTTCCATTACTGCCGGGAGAAGTCCGGCCTCTGTTCCTGTGAGAGGAAGAGAGTTCACCCTGAATAGTCTTAGGAATGAACTCACAAACTAATCGCC
>JAYVHR010000538.1:0-3253 GCA_043771075.1 Bacteriovoracaceae bacterium | reverse complement strand
AAAGTCATGCAGAGACTTGGTGTTCCCTATACCGATGAAGAAGTTGTCAAAGCTGTCGCCAATGCGCAAACGCAGGCGAAAGAAATTGCCGCTGAACTTGCTACCAGCGGAGTGCCGGTAAAGATAGCAGAGATGGACATCGTGGCCCTCATTGCCTACATGCAAAGAATCGGTGTGGATTACACATCAATCCCTGATGAAACAATTGCAGCGGAGGAAAAATGAAACAGGAAGTTTTAAAAGCATGGGACGTACCATGGCTGCCAGTCACAGCACTTGTCCTTTTCGTTGCTTGTTTTACATTTTATGCCTGGTGGACGTACCGGCGTGAGAATAAAAATTTCTATGATCACGTGAGCAGGATCCCGCTCGAGGATAAGGAATCTGTATGAAAAAAAATGAAGAAAAGCTACATGTCGAAGAAGATGAAAAGCATCTCCTTCTGGACCATAGTTATGACGGTATTCAGGAACTGAATCACCCGCTCCCGAGTTGGTGGAATGCCATCTTAGGTATTTCGATTATCTTTTCAGTTGGATATTTTGTTTACTATCAGTTTATGGACGGGCCCACACTGACTGAAGAGTTCAATATCGAGTACAAGACAGTAGTGGCCAGACAGGATGCTTTCAGGAAATTAAACGGCGCCTTCAATCTGGAACATTATAAAAAAATCCTCTCAGGAAACGGGGTGAAAAAAGGAAAAGAAGTTTACGAGATTAATTGTCTTCCCTGTCATATGGAGAATGGACGAGGGGATGTCGGACCCAATCTCACAGACGATCACTGGATTATTGCAAAAGGAACTCCCGAATCCGTTTACGATGTGGTCTTCAACGGAAGTGATGCTAATGGTATGCCCATCTGGAGCGAGTTAATTTCCAAAGATGAGATTTACCAGGCGGTTGCCTACGTCATGACTTTCAAAAATACATTTGTCAAAGGCAAGGAACCTCAAGGGGCGAGGATTGCAGAAAAATAAGAATATCTTCGATCTGGATCCAGAAAGACTTGCGACGACCGATGAAAATGGTCATCGGGTCTATCTTTATCCCGAAGAAGTGAATGGAAAATGGCAGAAGAGACGGAGCATCGTCTATTGGTTCCTGATCGGCGTATACCTGGTTCTTCCCTGGATTAACATCAAAGGAAAACCCGCGCTGAAACTGGATATCATGAACCGGGAATTTACTTTCCTGGGCGGAACCATTTACGGTGTGGAACCGATACTGATTTTTCTTATTCTGATCTCTGCACTTTTTCTCGTTGCTTTCGTCACATCCGTTTTTGGACGTGTCTGGTGTGGATGGGGCTGTCCCCAGACTGTATTTATCCAGACCATTTTTCTGAAGATTGAAAAGCTGATCGAAGGAACACCAAAAAACAGAAGAGACCTCGATGCTTCCCGCTGGACGTTGGGAAAAATCTTTAAGCGCTCTCTCAAGTGGATACTCTTTACGATCATTTCACTGCATATCGCACATAGTTTTGTAGGCTACTTTGTCGGGCCCCGGGATCTTCTGATGAAAACTCTTCATTCTCCTCTGGAGAACTGGGAGCTTTTTCTGACAACCATGACTCTGACATCAATTTTCCTGCTCGATTTCGGTTGGTTCCGTGAGCAGTTCTGTCTCATCATGTGTCCCTACGGAAGGATGCAGGCAGTGATGATGGATAATAATTCCCTCGTCGTTTCGTATGACAAAACGAGAGAGGACTGTATCAATTGCTATCACTGCGTGAAAGTTTGTCCGACAGGAATTGATATCCGGAGAGGAACACAGCTGGAATGCATCCACTGTACGATGTGCATCGATGCCTGCGACAACATCATGGACCGGATAGGGAAACCTCAGGGTCTTATCAAATACGCTTCAGAGAATGGAAAAGAGCATGAAATTGTTACTCTGAGATCGATGGTCTATGCCGGAGTCAGCCTTGGTCTTCTGGGAGTTTTTCTTTACTTCCTGAGTGCCAGTGCCAATATCAACCTGGTTTTTTTAAGGTCAAAAATTCCATTTACTGTCACCGGTGACGGTAAAGTCATGAATAATTTTCAGTTGAAGCTGTCTCATCAGGGAACGAAAGTTCCGAGAGTGGAGTTCAGGATCAAAGAAAATCAACTGAGAAATAAAATTGAAATCATCACACCTTCGCATCCCACCGTCCTGAGCGAAGCTGATAAGAAAATTGTTTTCTTCTTCCGCTTTGATCGCTCGATTCTACTTCAGGGTAAAATTAAAGTGACTGTGGAAGTAGAGGATGTTGACAGTAAAGAACGCCTCACTGAAAAGGAGGTCTCTCTTGTTGGACCTGTCTTCTGATTTCATTCCTTTTGCCTCTCTCATCGCTGGACTCACGGGAAGTCTTCATTGCGTTGGCATGTGCGGCGGACTTGTCGCTGCCAGTTGCAACGGTGGAAAAGATGTACTGAAATATCAGATGGGACGTCTTCTCGGTTATACCATCCTGGGCACTCTGGCCTTTCTGGTGGGGGATGCTGTGAAAAGTGTTATTCCCACCCACTGGGTTCCGATCATTTCAGGCCTCTTCCTGGGAATTCTTTTTATTTACTGGGGTGTTCAGAGTTATCTCGGCAAAAAAGCCGAGTTACCACTGCCGCAATTTCTCCATCATTCCTATCGTTACCTTTTCCGGAACTTTGTCGGTAAATCAGGACGATTCCGCGCTTTTGTGACCGGACTTCTTTCACTGATGCTTCCCTGCGGGCTTATTTACGGAATCGTGATCGCGGCAACTGCTCTGGGTGAATATCATCAGGTGATGCTCTCGCTTTTCTTTTTCTGGCTGGGCACTCTGCCCGCAATGATCGGTGCCCCTCATATCGTAAAGAAAATCCTGAATCCCCTCCGGGAGAAACTTCCGAAAATATATGCAACTGTATTTATTGTGGTAGGGGTAGCAACCATTGCGGGGAGACTTCAGCTAATCACTCCGGCCAATTCTCAGGGAGAGCAATTAAAAGAAGCAAAGATTCATCATTGCCATTGAATAAATAGATCAGCGTTTAATTTTTCTCCAGGCGCGGACGAGATCCCAGCCAATCGCTTCACTCGAATCTGTGAATTTGCATGTGGCGATTTCAGACCCGTCACTCTGATACGCAACGGCGGCTTTCCCTGCAAGGTGACGACAAATGCCTGAAGCCGGATTCTCTCCGTTTTCCCAGTTGGACTTGTAATTGAGGAATTTCGTTGAACTCGTGATTGCTCTTGCGAGACAATCACTTTTC
>JAYVHR010000537.1:0-2434 GCA_043771075.1 Bacteriovoracaceae bacterium | reverse complement strand
TTAGAGAAAGTAGTGTTTGATGAAAAGAATGAGGAGCTGAAAAAGAAATACTCCATCACCTGGGACAAGAGTCCCCTGCCGACGGCACTTCTCGATTTATGGGAAAGAGATATCGATCACGCAGATTTGTGAGCCAAAAAATATTGCCATCCGGGATCAACGCGCACGCCGGAACGACTACACCGAAGTTACTGAAAAGACTCAGGTAAGAAAGGTGGCCGTTAGAATTTAAGTCCTGGTTTCGAAATGATAAAAAAAGGGCCCCTCCTCAGAGTGGCCCTTAGAAACAGAAACTAGGGAGCGTACTGATTCAGAACTTCAGTCATTTTTTTACAAACACCAGATCCACTTGCGTTGTTCATTGATTGCTCAATGAGCGAGCTTCTGTTCACAGAAATCGTGATCTTGCTGAAAAACGAGAAACCAGACTTAGCGATCTGAGTCTGACACTGCTCGAGGACTTCTCCGCGATCACCTGTCATGTTAATCGATACATTGCGACCAATGTTGTCCGTAGCAAGGCCTGAGACATCCAGGAAAGCCCAGTCTGGACGGCCCGGTCTCATGCGATTCACAACATTCGTACAAACAGCACTGCCCCCGGCATTGTTCATGCTGAAAGTTTCGTAAGCTTCGTTATTCGAAGTCATAGTCACTGAACTGAAGAATGAGTAACCAGTTGTCGAAATTTGTCTCGTACACTCAATTAAAATGTCGCCTGAGTTACGGCCACCTAAAGTTAATACTTTCGATCTTCCGATATTGTCCGTCACCATGACAATTGCTTGAGTGTCGAAACGACGACCTGGTCTGTTGCCACCAGGAATTGGACCTGGAATTGGACGACGGTCATCCTGATCGCGAGCGATGCGAAGTGCACTCCTTAACGACTGATCGAGTTCAGATTTCTCACTATAAGAGAGACGGGAAATGTCTCCGCGAATAGAAAGATTATTCAGGCGTTCAATTTTACGCTGGATATCTGAATCAAGATTCTGGGCGAGAGCTGAAAATGATGTCATTGCTAATAGAGCGATAGCTAGTTTTCTCATAAAACCTCCGGGTGAAAACATGTGGCAGTACAGTATCCCGATGGGTAAGTTTGGGAAGATGGTCCGGAAATAATGAATGGGGTTGTCTAAAGTTTAGACAGACTTTCAGATTCAGACTTTCAGATTCGTTTATCAAGAATCTGGCTAATTTTTCCCGTACGGGGATTTCTCGGGATCATTCCGTGATCTACGGGGAGAATGCGAACTCGCGAGCAAAATTCAACCAAAGATATCGTATCTCTCAGGTCACGGGCATTCAGATAAAGAGTCTGAAGGAGATCTTCTTCCTTTAAGGTCTTATTTCTTTCAAAGTAGAGAGAGAGTATCTCATCA
The DNA here is from genome assembly GCA_043771075.1 of Bacteriovoracaceae bacterium. Lineage (GTDB taxonomy): Bacteria > Bdellovibrionota > Bacteriovoracia > Bacteriovoracales > Bacteriovoracaceae > Peredibacter. The sequence goes on along the minus strand of JAYVHR010000537.1, from coordinate 1,049 downwards.
GTTTTTTCTTCACTCACAATAACCTGGAAAGAAAGAATCCCAGGATCAAGCTCCTTGAGTGACTTTTCTATTTCTTCCAGCTGAATCCGGCATGACCAGATCATGATGAGGTTATCCGCGCGTCCCATCAGCTTAAACCTTGGTGCAGGATCACCGCAGGTACAAGGCCCGATCAATTCAACACGGTCACCTGTTCTATAATTTCTGATGGGAAGGCTTGTGCGGTAGAGCGAACTCACGACCGCTTCCCCATCAACCACTTTCATCTCGATGAGATCGGAAAAGAGATGATGCTCACCAGGTTTAGAATGCGAACACTGATAACCGATCACGCCAGCATCAACGGACGCATAGCCAACAGAACCATAATATTCTGTGCCCCATGTTTTCGTGAGGTATTCCTGCCTTGGTTCAGAAAGTGCCTCTCCCGCGTAGAAGACCATGGGAATAGTTATGTCTTTCCCTTTGGCGGCCATGTACTCAGCATTCTTCACCAGCATCGAAGGAATTCCCATCACCACTTCCGGCCGAAATCTTGCGAGATAGAGTGCGATGTTTTCTTCGGAACACATGCCACCGATCGGAAGCTGGATGACGCCGATTTTCTCAAGCGCTTTTTCTACGGCCATAAATGATGACCAAAGATTTCCGGCCACAAAAAGGTTCGCAACTTTCATCCCCGGCTTGATTCCCTGGGCACGAAGGCCCTTGGCCAGCATATCGGTGACAAAATCGAATTCCTCATAGCTGAAGTGGACATACTTGGGATCACCGGTCGTTCCACCGGAGGAGAAAATATATCCCGGAGGATGGGCAGTAGATTCGAAAGCTTTTTTGATATCTTTGGAAGTCGTGAGTTTTGTCGTCGCGGATTCTGTCACATGGATTTCATCGCCTACGAAATGAACGAGCTCGCGAAGTACAAATCTTCCGTCGTGAGGGGCTCCCTCTTTCCCGTTGGTAATCGTTCCCAGCGGGGCCAGGCGTTTCACACCAACAGCAGAGAGTTCATCGAGGTAGTTTTCTTTTTCTTCGGGCGAAAGAAGATA
>JAYVHR010000536.1:0-3584 GCA_043771075.1 Bacteriovoracaceae bacterium | reverse complement strand
TGATTCAGGCGCAAGAGGTAAAAAATTTCTGTCGAGGAAACCAGCATTTCATGGAAGGACAGTGAAGTCTCAGCTCCGAGGCGAAGAAGGGATCCATCCATCAGATAAATCCACGCGTACGAATCTTTTTCCGTGCGGAATTCATCGCCTTCTACAATCCGGGAAAGATGTTCGACATTTGCCTTCTCCACTCCCCGAAAGACAGGACAGGTTCCGACACACTTTAAAACTTTGCCCATGAGTTCCATGTGGCGTTGGTCACGTAATCTTATTTTCCAATCGGGAGTAACGTCTTTCAGTTTCCGGTCGGTGAGCCAGTAATCGATATTGAGAAATCCTTCCGGATCAATTCCCCGCCACGGGATGATTGAATATCCCTGGCCCTTCAGCGGTTCTTTATCGAGAAGCACTTCCTTCTCACTTACTTTCCACTCGGGGGTGTCGTGCATTTCTGTGGGAGTAAAACGCTGCGGACCTTCGAGGTCCGGGAGGACTTCACTTTCCAGGCCCAGAAAATCATCCACAGCTTCCGTCTGGGTGAACCCCTTAAGCGGAATCAGCGTTAGACTCAGGGCAAAAGCCGACCAGATCAGTCTCTTCATAGTTTTTTCTCTTATTCTCTCCTCGGAGCCTTTGCTGAGAAATTTACGCCTTCCCTCTTATCTGCTAATCTAAGGGTTCATTTTTACCCCTTTTTTGGAGTCCACTCCCATGGAAAACAGCGAACCCAGCGTCGCCGCGGAAAACTTCTCTTTTACTCAGGCCGAAAAGACCATCCTGAAGTTCTGGAAGGAGAAGGATATTTTCAAAAAGAGTCTCGCAAAGACCAAATCCGGGAAGAATTACATTTTCTACGACGGGCCTCCCTTTGCGACCGGACTTCCCCATCACGGACATATCGTGGCCTCAACACTCAAAGATGTAGTTCCCCGCTATTTCACGATGAAAGGTTTCTACGTTGATCGCCGTTTCGGTTGGGACTGTCATGGTCTTCCGATCGAGCAAGAGATTGATAAAAAATTCGAAATGTCGGCATCGGATTTCGTCGCGAAGTACGGAGTAAAAAAATACAACGATGAGTGCCGCGGTATCGTCGACAGATATTCCAGTGAGTGGGAAAAAACGATTTCCCGTTTAGGCCGCTGGGTAGATTTTGAAAATGACTACAAGACGATGGATGTGGATTTCATGGAATCGGTCTGGTGGGTTTTCAAATCCATCTGGGACAAGGGACTCATCTATCAGGGAAATAAAATTGTTCCTTTCTCGCCTGCACTTCAGACGGCCCTTTCAAACTTTGAGGCCGGTCAGAACTATCAGGACATCCAGGATCCCGCCGTCACTATTCTTTTCCGGACGAAAAAAGATCCCAATACATATTTCGCAGCATGGACGACCACTCCCTGGACCCTTCCATCGAACCTCTCACTTTGCGTTCATCCCGAAATTGAATACGTAAAAATCAAAGACCTCGAGAAAAATATTTTCGTCATCATGGCGAAGGGCCGCCTCGAAGCTTATAAAAAACAACTGAAGTACGATGAAGTAGAAACCATGACGGGAGCGCAGCTTAAAGGCGAGCGCTATGAACCCCTCTTCCCTTACTTCAATCATCTTGAAAAAGACGGCTACTTTGTCATGCTGAATGACGAATACGTCACCACCACCGACGGAACCGGTATCGTTCACCAAGCACCTGGTTTCGGTGAAGAAGATAACCGCGTGATGAAAGCGGCGAAACTCACGGAAGTTGTCGTTCCTTTCGACGGCTCGGGAATTTTCACGGCCGAAGTCACTGACTTCAAGGGTCTCAAGTTCAAGGATGCCGATAAAGACATCATCAAGAATTTAAAAGACCGCGGACTTCTTCTTCATCAATCGGTTCTCGTTCACAGTTATCCGATGTGCTACCGGACGGACACTCCGCTCATGTACCGGGCAATGCCTCAGTGGTATCTCGCTGTGGAAAAGATCAAAGACAAGATGATCAAGGCCAACCAGGAAATAACCTGGGTGCCTGAAACAATCAAAGACGGACGCTTCGGTAAATGGCTCGAAAATGCGCGTGACTGGGCAATTTCCAGAACACGTGTGTGGGGAACTCCCCTTCCCATCTGGATCAATGATTCAAATGGAAAATCCATTTGCATGGGCTCCCGTGAGGAACTGCATAAATATTCCGGCACTCTGGTCAATGATCTTCACAGAGAATATGTCGATGACATCACTTTCAAGATTGCTGGCGAAGAAGGAACATACAAACGTATTCCGGAAGTTCTCGACTGCTGGTTTGAATCAGGCTCAATGCCTTACGCTCAACTCCATTATCCATTCGAGAATCAGGACGTCTTCAAAGACGGCTTCCCTGCTGAGTTCATCGCCGAAGGCCTCGATCAGACCCGTGGTTGGTTTTATACACTCACAGTTCTCTCGGCTGCTCTCTTTGATAAGCCTGCTTTCAAAAACGTGATCGTAAACGGAATGGTTCTCGCTGGTGACGGCAAAAAAATGTCGAAGCGTCTCCGGAACTATACCCCCCCGGATGAACTCATTGAAACTTTCGGTGCTGATGCATTGAGACTCTTCCTCATCAACTCCGGTCTCGTGAAGGCAGAAGAACTCCGCTTTACCGATGATGGGGTGAAGGACATGGTCCGCCGCGCTCTTCTTCCGTGGTTTAACTCATTTAAGTTCTTCTCAACGTATGCGAAAGCTGACGGCTGGAAAGTTTCCGGGAAAGAAATCGTCACTGACAATATTCTCGATCAGTGGGTTCTCTCGAAACTTCAGACACTCGTTAAAAACGTCAATCACGAGATGTCCAACTATCGCCTCTACAACGTTGTGCCTGAGCTCTTTGCCTTCATTGAGGACCTCACCAACTGGTATATCCGTCTCAATCGTCGCCGTTACTGGGAAGAAGGAATGTCGGCCGATAAAGAGGCCGCTTACCAGACTCTCTATACAACTCTTGAAGCTCTTTCGCGGATGATGGCGCCATTTGCTCCATTCCTGTCTGAATACATCTACCAGGAACTGAAAATGTTCGGAGGTAAGACAGAAGAATCAGTCCATCTGGCTTCTTACCCGGAATCCAATGAGAAGATGATCAAAGAAACTCTGGAGCTTGCTGTTGAACGCATGCAACAGGTAGTAATCCTCGGACGTCAGAAGCGTACGAATGAGAATGTGAAAGTAAAAATCCCTCTCAGGACTCTCACGATCATTCATCAAGATCAGGCACTCCTCACGGAAATGAGTAAGCTCGAAGAGTTCATCAAGACTGAACTAAACGTAAAAGCAATTTCGTATTCAACCAAAGAAGATCAGTACGTCGTTCTTTCAGCGAAACCAAATCTTCCTGTTCTCGGGAAGAAACTCGGAAAAGAAATGGGAGCGTTCAAGGCCCTCATTGAAAAACTTCCTTCGGCCGATGTTCTGAAAATTGAGAATGGCGGAAAAGTCACTCTCAATGGAGTTGATTTTGATGCGACGGAAGTTCTGGTTCAGAGAAATACCAAGCCCGGCACTCAAGCCTTCACGAATAAATTTGTGACGATTGATCTGGATTGCAAGCTTGACCA
>JAYVHR010000535.1:0-5327 GCA_043771075.1 Bacteriovoracaceae bacterium | reverse complement strand
TGTATTTTTTATTTGCGTTAGATCGAATTTGTGTTTAAGCTTTAAATAAGAAAGGTCAATTATATTAACCACACATTTCCTGGGAGGAAATCATGGCTAAGAAAGCAGCGAAGAAAGCAACTAAGAAAGCAACTAAGAAAGCAGCTAAGAAAGCTACTAAAAAGAAAGCTTCTAAGAAGAAGTAGTTCTTTCGAAAAAAGGCTCCTCACGGGGCCTTTTTTTTTGCCCTCTTTTCTTTTTCCCCTATGTGATATCCTCTAATTAATGAAAAAACTGAATCAGATTTTCTTCAAGGGCTTGATCGTCGTCCTGCCCATTACACTTACTTTTTATCTTCTTTATTGGGCCAGCATTAATGTTGAATCCATCTTCGGACCAATGCTCGCAAGAGTTCTGGGTGAGTGGCTTTATGTCCCGGGCCTTGGAATTCTTCTCTCACTTATATTCATCATGCTGGTCGGGGTTCTGGTCAGTAATTATATTACCGCTCGCTTTTTCACCTGGATGACCAATCTTCTGGAAAAAGTTCCGCTGATCAAGGCCATTTATAGTCCTCTTCGCGATTTAATGGGCCTTATACCGGGCAAGAGCAGTGATGGAGCGAAACTCCAGCGTGTGGTACTGGTGCCGCTTGAACCGATGGGTGTGAAGGTTCTGGGCCTTGTGACACGTGAAGATCTTGATGAGTTGCCTGGAAAGAATCTGATCGCCGTTTATATCCCGCTTTCCTACATGCTGGGTGGGGTGACAGTTCTGATTGAGCCTTCAAAAGTAGAAAAAGTGGATATGCCGGTGGATGTTGCCCTGAAATTATCCGTCACATCGTGGATCAAGGCCAAGGCCAATAACTGATGAACTGCCCATTCTGCCAGAACTTTAAGGCAGAACTTTTTCATCGCGATGATGTCCGGGAATTTTTCCGCTGTCCTGACTGCACGATAATCTTTGTCCCGCGATCATCACTCATCTCTCATTCTGAAGAAAAGAAAAGATACGATTCCCACCAAAACGAAGAAACCGATCCTGAATATCGCCGATATTTCCTGAAAACTGTGAATCCGGTCGCGGGTCAGGTTTCGAAAAATGCCCGCGGTCTCGATTTTGGATGTGGCAAAACCCGTTTGATGGAAAAACTCTTCATGGAATGCAATATCGAGGTCGATTCTTACGATCATTTCTATTTTCGGGATGAATCGATCTGGCAGAAGAGCTACGACTTCGCGGTTTTGAACGAAGTGATCGAACATCTGAACGATCCTGTCAAAACTCTGGCGGTTTTGAAGACCATTGTTCATGGCCCGTTATTTGTCCGGACGAAACTTTATCCGGAAACGGAAGAGGCCTTCGCCAAATGGTTTTATAAACGGGACATCACTCATGTTCAGTTTTTCAGCCTGAAGGCACTTTCAAGAATTGGTGAGGTGAAGGAGTTAGGGCCGGATCTTTACAGGATCGACTGGAAATAATTCGCGAGATCAGTCACGACATTCGGACGGAGCTTCAGCTCACGGTACTTAATCTGTGACATATCAAAAATTCTCTTCGCGATAAGATTTTCGACAGAGCCATTATATTTATCAGAAAGAAAAACCACTTCCTTGATTTTCACCGTCGCCATCATTTTGGCACATTCATGGCACGGGAAAAGAGTCACGTAACAGCGTGAGCCCGTAAGATCCGCCTTGGCGTGAAGAATGGCATTGGCCTCGGAGTGCACGACGTAAGCATATTTTTGCTGATCAAGCGGAACCGATTTCACATTTCCCCAAGGGATCTTGGTTTCATCAATCCCGGCGATCTGGCCGTTGTAGCCCATCGAAAGCTGGTGATTATTATCATCAACAAATACGCAGCCGACTTTTGTGTTGGGATCTTTACTCTTAAAGGATGCCATCATGGCCTGAAGCATGAAGTATTCATCCCAATTGAGATTGGATGTGACCGGCATATAATTGACTTGGGTATTCATGACGCGTCTATTTTCCACTCGAAATTTAAGGTTAATCGCAGTATCTTTGAGAGGTCCAAAACTGTCAATCAAGGTGCATTCTATGAAATACGAAATCAGCCGCGAATCCTTCAAACAACGCCTCGAAAACCGTCTTAATTTCGTCTTCGTGAGCCTTCAGGAAGAAGAGAAATCACCGGCAAAATATGAGAACGCTGTTTACCTGAACTTTGGTCCGGGTTTTAAGAATGATTTTTCGACGAAATATCCTGATAAGAATCAGAACGTCATCGTTTATAGCCTCCTGAAAGGCGACAACTCGCCGGCCGAAGCTGCTGATGCACTGGCGGGTGCCGGTTACAACTTTGTTTATTACTACAAAGGCACTCCCGACGACATCGTGCTGGATAAAGGCTTAAATTAATCGCAAAAAAAAGCCCTCTTTCGAGGGCTTTTTTATTTCTACCAATATCTGCAGTTGAAATTTGCCCAACCTGTATAAAACGGAGCGTAGACATTCGTGTACACGAAAGCAAAGCGGTGTGTACCCGGTGTGATGAAATGCTCGATGAAACCAGAAGTAACAACCGGACCGGCATAGGTCTGACCGAAAACCTGGCCCGAGCAGATGATCGAAGAATAATGAGGATTAAAAATCTGGGCCACTACCTGACCAGGAAGAACCTGAACCGTAGCGATACCTGGAAACCATTGAGCAAAAGAGCTCATGGATGCTGTCAGCATAAGGGTCAAAAAAAGCGCCTTGATTTTCATGGAAACCTCCGAAGTATTAGACAAATTCAACCCCTTATAGAAAGGCTTGGCCAGTATTGTCAATAATAGGATAAAGACTAATTGCTGAGCGATTGCTAAACGCTAAAAATATTCACGACTTAGTCGAAGGATCAACCATGCAAACTCCTGCTCATTTTCCGGCAGAACCTAAACTTGTCTGGGGATATTTTCACGCCATCAACCAGATTCCCAGGCCGTCCAAAAAAGAGGACAAGATGCGGGAATTTGTTCTGGAACACGCGAATCGCTTAAATCACAAAACCCATGTCGATGAAGTAGGAAATGTCATCGTGTATGTCACAGCGACTTCCGGGTACGAAAATCATGAAACCGTGATCATCCAGAACCACATGGACATGGTGACTGACGCCACTCCCGACAGACTTATTGATTTTAACACCGATCCGATTATCACCTTGAAAGACGGTGACTGGATCACTGCCGATCGCACGACTCTCGGAGCGGATAACGGCATCGGCTGTGCGGCCGCACTCGCTCTCATGGAAGACAAAACGATTGAGCATCCGGCCCTCGAACTCCTTTTCACGATTGATGAAGAGACGGGTCTGAAAGGTGCGTGGGGAGTGGACGCTTCTTACTTAAAAGGCAAGAAGATGCTCAACCTCGATACTGAGGAGTGGGGATCGCTCTACATCGGCTGCGCCGGCGGGATCGATTATGAATTCAAGTCTCCGGCAAAAATGGTTCCGGCAAATTTAACGAAAACAGTAAAACTCACTATCGGTGGATTTCTCGGCGGTCATTCCGGTGTTGATATCCATGAGCAAAGAGGGAATGCCATCAAGTTCCTGATGGATTGCCTGAACTCACTTCCACAGGATTCTTTCGAGCTCGTGGAATGGAGGGGAGGAAAGGCCCACAATATTATTCCCCGTGATGCTTTCGCCATCGTGAATGTGAAAGATGCTTCGGTGATTGAGAAAACTACCGGCGAAGTTTCTACGCGCTGGATGTCTTTCATGCCGGAGAGTGACCGCAAGTTTACAGTCGCGATTGAATCTGTGGAATCAGCAAAAGAAGTTGTCTCTTCGGATGACACCAGGAAGTTTCTTTCGTTTCTTCTGGCGTTCCCGCACGGGGCTCACGGATACGATCTTGCCAGCAACAAAGAACTCGTAGCACTCTCGAATAATCTCGCGATCACACTTCTGGTGAGAGGACAGTTTTACCTCCAGAGTTCACTTCGTTTCTTCGACCGCGGAGAGTGTGTGGGTCTCGAGAACCAGGTGACGTCACTAGCCCGTGGATTTAATATTGAGTTTACAAAAAACGGCGAGTATCCGAGCTGGAAACCTGTCCGTGAGAACAAACTTCTCGATCTCGTCGGTAAAAAATATAATGATCTTTTCCAGAAAAAAGCAAAAGTGACTGCGATTCACGCGGGTCTCGAGTGCGGAATTCTCCGGGATAAAATCGGACCCATCGATGCTGTGTCTTTCGGCCCAACCATCACAGGTGCGCATTCTCCGCAGGAGCGTGTGCTTGTCCCGACGGTTGAAACTTTCTGGCAACTTCTTAAAGCAGTATTAAAGGATTTATGATCAATTACGAAATTTACAAAATCATCCATCTCACCTCAATTGTGATTCTCTTCTCAGGACTCGCGATCAGTTTTTACGGGAACAGTGTCCGTCACATTAAAATCATGACGGGGATTGCGACTCTTTTAGTTCTGGTCGGCGGTATGGGTCTCATGGCCCGTCTGGGAATCGGCCACACTGGTGGCTGGCCACTCTGGATTATGGTCAAGATGGCGATCTGGTTTATTGTGGGAATCGGTGGAGCAGTGGTTTCGAAGCGTTTTCCGAAATATGGAAGACCAGCTTATTTCGTTTCAATCGTTCTCTTTATTGTTGCGAGCATAATGGCGAATTATAAGTTCGAGTAACATCCTTTCTTCAGGATTTTCCAGTCATCCTGATTCATGGCCTGGTATTTTCTCTTTTCGGGTGCGAACGTTTTCACGCGGTCTGCATAATCCGGATGGGAGAGTACCAGGTACTTCGTGATCGAATCTTCCTCCTTTTCTCCCCTTGCAAAAAACTTCTGAACACCTGTGGGATCAATTCCTGCTTCTGAAAGATTCAGAGCTGCCAGTTTATCCGCCTCCTGCTCTTCGGCCTGGTTGTATTTCCCGCCAAGGATAGAAGTAATCACGGCACCACTATCCCCACTTCCAAACACCGCAAAGCCGGCCCATTTGAAGAGCAGGGATTTCACCACCTGCTTACGGATATGGTCTTTTTCAATGTGAGCTATTTCATGGGCCAGAATCCCGGTGAATGCTTCAAGCGATGTGAGGTCTTTCAGGATGGCATCGTGGAAAACAATTATTTTTCCCGGCATGGCGAAGGCATTTTTCTCCGGAGAAGGGATGAGATAAAAAGTAAATTCATCCCGGTTTTTCCCAAGCTTCATGAAAATGCTCTCGATGACTTTTTCCTGTGCTTCGTTCAGGCAATTCTTCTTGCTGTAATCTTTCTGGATTTCTGCAGCTGCATTCGTGAACAGCGATTCCGGAACAAGAGTGGATAGTCCTTCAACAATCTCATTGTGCCAGAGG
>JAYVHR010000534.1:0-5558 GCA_043771075.1 Bacteriovoracaceae bacterium | reverse complement strand
GCCTGGAGATCAAGAGTCGTTCCGTCCATGTTCGTCATGGTCTTACGGATGAAAGACTTGAGCTCAGCAATGTTGTTGTTCCAGTTATAATCAGAAAGTTTGCGGGCAGCTTCGTCCGCGAGATAGATCTGCTCAGACTGAGTCTCAACAGCGTACTCTTCGATAAAGTGACGAGCGATCAATTCCACGTCAGTTCCTCTTTCACGGAGCGAGATCATGTCGATCGAGGCGCCGTTAAAATAAGTATAGAGAGCACGTGAGAACTTTCCTGCACCAACCAACTTAGAGAGATTCTTCGAGGTAGTAGCAAGGATGCGGACGTCTAACTCGTAATCAGGTAGTTCTTGAAGGATAGTATAGAGGCGTTTCTGGAAACTTTCATCCAGTGCATCAATGTTGGCAAAAATTACCGTACCACCGTTGGCAAGTTCTAGTACGCCACGATTGAATTTTCCGGAATCTTCATCACGGTAACCAAGAACGATTTTTTCAACCATCGCTACCTGCTCACCACAATCCACGATTTCAAGGCGTGCGTTCTTTCTCGCAGAATTGTTGTGGATGTACGATCCAAGCGCCTTCTTGCCTGAACCGGCCTCACCCGAAATCAGAACAGGAGTCTTTGTGACAGCTACATTACGAGCAGTCTCCAGAGCGTTGTTGAATTTTGGGTGATTACCTACGAGTACTAAACCTTGAGTTAACATTAGACCTCCTGTCCGTTGTTATGTGGTTTGCTTATAATTTCTTTTCGATCAATTCCAGTGTCGCGAGCTCGCTCCTTGCCATTTCTTTAATGTGCGAAGGAACATTCTTATCAGTCGTCAGATCGTTCAATACTCCACGTCCTTCCTGAACACGAGAGTTCTTTATCAATGATAACCCGTAAAGGTATCCGATACGTGCGGTGTAAGGAGATTTGTGAAATTTCTCTCTGAATGATTTTGTCATAGTCTCAATCTCTTTCCATTCCGGGGTTCCCTCTCCCGCATAGGCTTCTATGAGGAGATAGTTGATTCGCTCCGAGATATTCAAGATCGGTGCCGACTTTGAAGAAGAGACATCATCTGAGAGTGCTTTGACGACAGTTTTAAAGCGTTCCTGGTCCTTCAATTGATAGAGGGATTCCACGTAACCCATGAGAAGGTCTGCAGTCTGACGGGGGGTCAGGATGTTCGCAGGATTCTGGCGAACGAGGACTTTTTCGAATTCCACCACAGCATCGGAATAGGCCTTCTGGTTGAATTTAATAAGACCTACATAGAAGGGATAATTTATAGAGTCCCGGAGTGACACCGGAAGAGTGGTCAGCTTGTCACTTGCATCGGTGTACTTCTGGTCCGAAACCAAACGGATGATATTGAGCTCTTCGATCATGAGACCCAGATCTGTCGTCTTAGTCCGATCCACCCAGAGAGGGAAATTGCGGGGTTCGGCTTTCTGCACTTCCTTGAACGAAGTGAGGGCGCGATCGTAACTCTTATACATGCCGAGTTTTAGGAATGATTCGCAGATAACGAAATTGAGATAGAGATTCGAGGCTACTTTCTGCTCATATTTCGCACGATAAGTTTCCCAGATCTTCACGGCCTTGGAGTAGTCTTCCTTGAGGTAAGCTTCCTGGATCAGACCAAAGACGACTTCCGCGCCGTCGCCTTCAAACACTCTTCTTTCCGCAGGCCGTAAGGCATCCAGAGGAATTCCTGTGAGGTAGGCCAGTGCCTTGTCGTAGTCTTTTGTTGTGATGAAAAGTCTGAGTCTCACGAGCCAGAGAAGTTTCTTCAGATCATGCGAGAGAGCTTTCGCTTCATCAGGTGATTGCTCAAGGAATACTTCTGTTTCTAAGTCCGACAGATCAGGCTTGATTTTTCTGGCGACTCTTAAGCCCACATAGCGAAGCTTGGCTTCGTAACGGACCGAAGGATCAGTCGAGCGGTCAATCGTATTCTTGTAAAGAACAAGTGTTTCTGAAACCGGGCGGTCAAGTAGCTCATAAGCAAGTCCCAGGCGCAGACGCGCGTGTGGCGCTTCTCTGACATAAGAATAAACAGAAACGAATTCATCGAAGGCTTTGATGGAATTCTCATATTCAGCATGACGGAAAAAGCTTTCGCCCACGTTGAAAAGGATTGCGGGATGAACCGGCTTCATCAGGGATTTCTCAACCAGTTTGTAGCGCTTGATAATTTCTTTCGTCTCGCCTTTCATGAGGAGGGCAAAGGAAATGTAGGCCATGCTCATCTGAGCAGGAAGGATACTCTGGAGTTTCTTGTTCTCAGTCTCTGAAAGGAAAGCTTCAATTTTCTCAGGCTGCTTGAGTTCAGCTAGTGAGTGAAGAATTGTCAGTGCCGACTGAATTACCAGAGTCTGATCGAAGTTCCCGCGTGCCTCCACATAAAGCTCTTTCGCGAGCTCAAGAGTGCGGACATAGTCCTTGTTGTCAGCATTGTATTGAATGAGATAACGGAGAATGGAACTCTTTAGTTCATAATCCGTTGTGAGGTCTTTGATATTGGAAAGGATTACCATCGCCGACTGAGTAATCCCGCGATTAGGCTTCGCAAGATTTCCTTTCAGGAGAGCATTGGCTTTCATGTACTCATTGACGACATAGTTAGCATCCCGTGTTCCATACTTTCTCTCGTAAAGAGTGATGGATTTGTTCATCAGTCCCCATCTCGATTCACGGAAGAAATTTACGGTGAGCTGCATGTGAGCTTCTTTCGGATCATCCAGGTTGCCCCTGTCTTTGACCGGAAATAAAGTCTCAGGAGTCTTGGAAGCAAGATTGATATCTTTTTCGAGAGACGGAATCATCGCTCCGTAATTCCACAAGAACGATGCTCCGTAACGGAAGTCACGGTATCCCGGATTCATGCGCGCTTCATCAGTCTTCTTAACTTCAACTGAAGTGAGAAGCTTACTCTTTGCGGTCAGAAGGTCATTCTTTACCGGGAGCTCAACTCTCTTCTTCAGGGCCAGCGGTTCAACCGGAAGTGGCTGAAGCTTTGACATCGAAGGCGCTTTCTCTGAAATGAGGTCGGAGTTAATCCAGAAATCCAGAATGTATTTCTTGTCTGCATCCCGATAGAAAGAGAAGAGTTCAACCGACGGATCTTTCAGTTTCACACTGACCGTGGCGGGTTTAGCCGGAAAATTATCCTTGGAATACGAAACGTTCTCTATATATGAGGTGTCGGCCTTCAGGCGGGCGATGTCCCCGGCAAGCGTTTCAAAGAGCTGAAGATTTAATGTCTCTATATAGAGAGTCTGATCCCTCTTAACAACAGTGAGCTGATCACGAGGAACGACCAGGTTCCAGCGAAGATGAGTCTTGAATGTTTCTTGATTAATGATGTCAGCTAAGACGGAAGTCGCGGTTAGAGCGCTGGCAAATAAGATTGTTGTCAGGAGAACTGCTATCTTTGTCATTCGTTAAGACTTCCTGTCTTTACTGGTAGTGACCGGCCACTTCCGTGTGGCCTTTTTTACCTACCTAAGTTCGAGTGTATCTGAAATTTCACATTCTCAAAGAACATTTTTACCTACCGGCAAAAAAAGCCAGTCGGTGTTTTGACATACTAAAAGATAACAATGACTTAAAATTATATCATTATTACCCGTTCGAATTGGTCACTGATGCTGAGCTTTTTCATCTTTATCTCAGGCTTGTTTTCATTCGCAGAAGCAGGAACCAGCTGGGAAATTAAAATCCTCCCGGCGACTCCTTATCTCTTCCAGGAGATCAATGCCCCGATCGCCCAGAATAGAATCAAAGATCTTCAATTGAAGGCACATACTCACGTGGACGCGCTCGCCCTGAATGCAAAGAAGTACCCGGCAAAGTTTGAGCCCAGGTTTTTCTACCGGATTGATGTTGTTAAATTTCAACTTCTGGATGTGGGTCAAATTGTCCTGAAAGAGAGCGAAAAAATTCCCGCCGATAAAATCAGGACTTTTCCGGGAGGGAGATATTTCGTAATCAACTTTGAAGGTCCAGGATCTAAAATAAATGAGACTTTCAGCCGTATAACCGACCTTCTGAAAGAAGCAGGGGTTGAAGCGGATAGCCCGGTCATCACGTATTATAAAAAATCTGCGCTCAACTTCTCCTCCGAGAAAATCCAGATATTCATCAAGCTGAAAAACAAATAAAAAAACAGGCTACCTCGGCAAGAACGACCACATAAGTCTGACCTGTTGAAATCACAGGAATGTTTTAAAATCAAAGTATTATGCCAATTCTTATCCTCATGCTCTTTGCCAGCTCGTGTTCCATCATGTTGGGTGGAGGCGCGCCTCCTAGTGCCAAGGGGAAAGAATACAAAATCAATTTTTCCGAAGATGGCTGGAAACTCATGAAGAAAGATGAGAGATCAGATTATGTTTTTGAGAATGAAGACGGAAGGATTCTTCTCTCGAACAGCTTCTGCGGAGAATTTCAGGATCAATCACTTGATCATCTCGCAAATAAAACCTTCAAGTCAGTAGGTTCGTTCCAGTCTCAGAAAGGTGAATACACCACTCTCGAAAACCGTGAGGCTTACCGCCTCGAAGGAACCGGCAAAGTCGATGGAGTTCCGGTGGGTCTGCAGATTCTCAACACACGCAGAAACAATTGTTACTTCGATTTCGTTTCGATTGTCCCTGAAAAATTTATTGGCGTTGATAGGGGCCTCTTTGACAAATTTATCAAAGGGGTAGAATTCAAATGATCGCTAACGTCAAATCCCAGTTCCAGCAAACCGGTGAAGTCTTCCGGCTTTTGCAACAAAGTCTCTACGGGATTTTCACTCCCCCATTCTACTGGGGAAGATTATTTGAACAGATTATTCATCTCGGGATGGGTTCACTCTCTATTACCCTGGTGATTGGTTTTGTCACCGGACTCGTGATGACTCTTCAATTCGGTTATGGACTCGCGAAATTTGGCGGAACGTTGTATGTACCCGCGATTGTCTCGCTCTCCCTCGTTAAAGAGATCTGTCCCATCTTTACTTCTCTTCTGATCGCGGGCCGGATTGGATCCGGAATGAGCGCAGAAATCGGGGCGATGCAGGTTACGCAACAAGTGGATGCTATCCGGGCCCTGGGAACATCTCCCATAAGAGTTCTGGTTGTCCCCCGCTTACTGGCCACACTCATTTCTCTCCCCTTGCTTGCGACACTTTCAAGTTTCGTGGGAATTCTGGGTGGACTCATCATTGCTCATACAGAATTCAATATGCCCGTCGGTTTTTACATCAATAAAGTTCTTACGACGATCAAGCTGGTAGATGTTTTCGGTAGTATGTTTAAGTGTTTTTTCTTTGCGATGGTCATCGCACTGCTGGCCTGTTACCGCGGTTTCAAAACTTCTGAGGGAACTCAGGGTGTGGGAACAGCTGCCCAATGGGTTGTGGTTCGTACGTCGATCATTATCCTGATTTCAGACTTCTTTTTAAGTAAGGCAATCATTCTTCTATTCGAGTAAATATGGAAAGTATTCTGGAAGTAAAAAATGTGTTCAAGTCGTTCGAGGGGAAAGAAGTCCACCGCGGGGTGAGCTTTTCACTCCA
>JAYVHR010000533.1:0-4849 GCA_043771075.1 Bacteriovoracaceae bacterium | reverse complement strand
ATGAACGCGCAGATTATCCTCGGAAATACCTACCATCTTTATCTGAAACCCGGGCATGAGCTGATTGAAAGAATGGGGGGCCTCCATAAGTTCATGAGCTGGACTCGTCCGATTCTGACCGACTCCGGCGGCTATCAGGTATTCTCTCTTTCCGACATCAACAAGCTGACCGAAGATGGGGTGACTTTTCAGTCCCATATCGATGGTTCAAAACACCTCATCACTCCCGAAAAATCGATGCAGATTCAAAAGGCCCTGGGCTCCGATATTGTGATGGCCTTTGATGAATGCCCGAAGCTTCCGGCGACGAAAGAGACTCTCAGAAAATCCATGGAACTCACTCACCGCTGGGCCGGAAGATGTAAGACAGTTGAGCTTCAGTCGCACCAGAAACTTTTCGGAATTATCCAGGGGGGCCTCCATGAAGATCTTCGCGAAGAATCGATGGAAGGGCTCATCGATCTGGGTTTTGATGGATATGCCTTAGGCGGACTTTCAGTCGGCGAGAAAAATGCGGAGATGGTAGATTTCTGCCGTTCATTTGTGCCGAAAATGCCCAAAGATAAACCCCGCTATCTCATGGGTGTGGGGAAGCCTCTCGATATCCTGAACGGTATTAAATCCGGTCTGGATATGTTTGACTGTGTGCTCCCTACCAGAAACGCCCGGAATGGTCAGTTTCTCACGGCGAAAGGCCCGCTCAATATCAAGAAGGCCCGTTTCCTCGAAGATCAGTCTGCGCCCGATCCGGATTGCAAATGCCGGGTGTGTTCGCGCTATTCACGCGCTTATATACGACATTTGTTTAATGTTGGAGAGTATCTCGCGGGCCAGCTCATCAGTTACCACAACGTGCATTTCTATCTCACCATGGTGAAGAATGCGCGAGAGGCGATTTTAAGAGGGAAATTTGACGACTTTTACCAGACATTTTATAACAATTACTCTTCAAATCATTGGGAATAAAAAAGGACAGTCATATGTTTGATTTCATCATCGGTTCAGCTTCAGCACAAACAGGAACAGCAGCTTCAGGCATCGCAGGTTTCACGCAGTTCATTCCTTTCGTTCTCATTTTCCTCGTCATGTATTTTCTCATGATCCGCCCACAGGCGAAAAAAGCAAAAGAAGAGCAGGCCTTCCTTACCAAACTCACTCACGGTGACGAAGTTTATACGAAGTCTGGCATCCTCGGAAAAATCACCGGTATCACAGAGAAAGTGATAACTCTCGAAGTGGAAGGCGGAGCTAAAATGAAAGTTCTGAAATCTCACGTCGGCGGATCAGCAGCGGCGATTTTCGCTGAACCGGTAAAGAAGTAATCCATGTTTGGTTTAGGATTCGGCGAACTGATTGTTGTCTTCCTCATCGCTCTGATTTTTATCGGACCGAAGAAGTTGCCTGAGCTCGCCAAGGGTTTAGGGAAGGGAATCCGCGATTTCCAGAATGCGGCCAAGGGTCTTAGTGACCAGCTGCAAGAAACAAACAATTCCACTCCGACGGAAACGCCAAAGATAGCTGACGCTGCACAGAAAGATGAGTCGGTTCCTCCGGCAAATAACCTTGACGACAAAGACAAGCCTCAAACTTGATCACAAACTTCATATTGAGGGGGCATTGCCCCCTCAACTTCATTGCTCAAAATCCCATAATCGTCTAAAATTTCCCGAATAGATTCATTCGTTAATTTCTCAAAGTTATTGGAGTACTCATGGCCAGAGGATGGTGGTTTCGTTTTGGATTTTTGTCGTTTCTCGTTGTCTTGGCCCTCGCGGGCACGGCACCGACTTTCTTCAACATGAAAGAAGACAGTTCTTACCCGATGAAAAAGAAAATCAATCTGGGTCTCGACCTTCAGGGTGGACTCTACATGGTTCTCGGGATTGATTTCGCGAAAGTTTATCGTGATGAAGTTCTGACTTATGTACGGAAGTCGCAACAGACTTTGAAGGCCGAAGGAATCGAGACGACTCTCGGTACTCTTGAGACTGCGGATTCTCAGGATCCTAAACATTCACTCGTGATCACTAATCCTCAGGATCTTGAGAAGGCACGAGCGAAGATCAAGGAAATGTACGGTTACCCGCTTCGGATCACGAAAGAAGAAAGTAACACTCTCACTTACGGTCTCGGCCGCGATTATCTTCGCGAGATCGAAGGCTCTGCTCTTTCAAAATCAATTGAAGTCATCCGAAACCGTATTGATGAATTCGGTGTCACTGAACCCGAAATTGTCTCTCAGGGAACCGACCGGATTGTGGTTCAGCTCCCGGGTGTTAAAGACATTACCCGCGCCAAAGACCTCATCGGAAAAACGGCCAAGCTCGAATTCAAAATCGTCAATGACCAGGTCACAGGCCAGCAACTTGCTGACTGGATGGCGAAAGTCAAAACTGCGGGAATTGAATTCAAGAAAGGTGACCGCTTCTCTGACTTCCTGAAAAAAGTAAATGATTTGCTCGTGAACGATCTCCCGAAAGGATATGAAATCGCTTACGGCAAAACGACAAACAAGAATAACGAAATCACGAGCCTTGATCCATACGTTGTAGAAAACACCGCTGCTCTCACTGGTGAAGAACTCCAGGAAGCTTTCGTTCGTATCGACCAGGAAAATAACAGCCCTTACGTAGCTCTCGAATTCAAACCAACGGGTGCAAAACTCTTCGAGGACATCACCGGGAACAATAAAGGTCGTCTCATGGCGATCGTTCTCGATGGTAACGTTTACTCAGCACCTCAGATCCGTGACCGCATCGCCGGTGGTTCTGCTCAGATCACACTCGGTCAGGGTGATTACGAAAATAATATGAGAGAGGCGAGAGATCTCGCTCTCGTTCTCCGCGCCGGTGCTCTTCCGGTTGAACTCGTGTTTGAAGAACAACGTGTCGTTGGTCCTTCTCTCGGTGCTGATGCCATTGATAAAGCTCAACTGGCTTCCATCATCGGATCTCTTCTCGTGTTCGTCTTCATGATGGTTTATTACAAGTTCTCCGGAGTGATCGCGTGTATCACGATCCTTATCAACGTCCTCTTTACTCTCGGCATTCTGATTGCTGTCGGTGCCACACTTTCCCTTCCGGGGATCGCTGGTATCGCTCTTACAGTCGGTATGGCGGTGGATGGTAACATCATCATCTACGAGCGCATTCGGGAAGAAATCAGGGCAGGGCTTTCTCCGTTTGAAGCAGTCCGGACCGGATTTGACCGCGCTTTCTGGACGATCCTCGATGCAAACTTAACCACAGCACTCGCGGGACTTTGCCTCCTGAACTTCGGAACAGGTCCGGTTCGTGGATTCGCAGTCACACTTCTGATCGGTATCGCAACAACCGTTTATACATCTTACTTCGTGAGTAAGGTTCTCTTCGAGATGTATGTTGGTCGCGGTAACCGTAAGACGCTCTCTATTTAATTTAAGGAAGAAAGAATATGACTACTGTAGCAACTACCACACACAAAACAATGAATCTCGATTGGGTCGGGATGTTCAAATTCGCGGGACTCGGATCTCTTCTGCTCGTTCTCGGAACGGTCGCTCTCTTCTTCGTTAAAGGTCTTAACTACGGTGTAGACTTTCGCGGGGGAGTTGAGATTCAGGTAAAGTTTAATCAAAAAACTGAACTCGGTGATCTTCGGAGTGTTCTGGCCGCCAAAAACGTTCCTGTCTCTCAGCTTCAGACGATCGGCGATGACGACCAGAATGAATTTCTTCTGAAACTCGATAGTGATGAGAAATCAGATCTCAATAAAGTTTCGGCCAACGTTGGAACAGCTCTCATTGAAAAATACGGAGCAGGGACATTTGAAATCCTGAAAAATGATATCGTGGGACCGAAGGCCGGTTCAGAACTCAGAACTTCAGCGTTCAAAGCTCTCATGTGGGCGATTCTCGCGATCATGATTTATCTCGCTCTCCGCTTTGATTACAAATTCGCTCCGGGTGCCATTGCGGCACTCATCCACGATGTGGTTCTCATCATCGGTGCGTTCATCGTGACCCAGAAAGAGTTCTCACTTCAGATCGTGGCGGCCCTTCTCGCGATCATCGGTTACTCAGTCAACGATACTGTCGTAATTTATGACCGCGTTCGTGAGATTGAAGCTGCTCATCCGGGACTTTCAACTGCAGAGACAATTAACCGTGCCATCAATGAAACGATGTCTCGTACGATTATTACCTCTCTGACTGTTCTCGGTGTTTCAGTTGTCATGCTGGTTTGGGGTGGAACAGTTATTCATGACTTCTTCTTCGCCATGACTATCGGGGTTGTTCTCGGAGTTTATTCCACGATCTTCATCGCTATTCCTATGACTGTTATCTACGAGAAATACGTCACTAAAAAAACATGAAACTTTTCGTCGTATTATTCCTGATACTTTTACCTCTCCTGGGTTTTTCCCAGGAAGAGGTGAGTACCGGAACAGATACGGCGACACAGGATGAGGCGGCACTGGCCGAGCTCGAAAACGCCCGGGCAGAGCGCCAGAAATCCATGGAGCAAGTGGCAAAGATTGCTGAGACAACTCAGAAAGCTTTCGATCCTACAGCTGAATTGAAGAAGATTGGTTACGACAGCTTCACTCCGGGTGCTTTCTTAAACAAAGATGCTCTTCTCATCCTGGAGAGAACTCTGAAAGAAGCGAAGATGCACACATTTCCACCGGAATTAATCAGAGAAAAATTTTACGAGGCATTTAAGGGGCATTCTCTTGAGGGATTTTTTAAGAGAAGTCCTCGTCTGGTAGATTTCTTTGTTGATGTCCTGAGGGATGAGAAGGCGCTTGCCGCCGGCATCCAGATCTTAAAAGACAAAGAGAAAGTGAAATATTATCTCTATATCTGGAT
>JAYVHR010000532.1:0-2143 GCA_043771075.1 Bacteriovoracaceae bacterium | reverse complement strand
CGGTTGAAATAAATATAGCTGAATCTTTCCTCGTCCGGGACCTGGGCCAGGCAGGCGATGTCTTTCAGGTCGGTCGTTTCATAAATCTGGCGGAACTCTTCTTCCGTGTCTTTCTCACCGGCATGGCCGTTGAAATCTCCGCCGATGAGAACCGGTACACCCATATTCTCGAGCGCGCGATAAATATCCAGAAGCCCTTTTACCTCGAGCACCCTGCGGGTTCTTCCTTCGAAATCATTTCTTCTGAGATCGAGTTTGGATTTAATGTGAACCAGGAGGAAAACGAATTTGATTTCGTCGCCGATCTTCAGGTCCATGCGGAGAACATCACGGGAAAATCGCCGCGCTGGTTCTGGCAAAACGTAATTCACGTGCGACTGAAGAGCCGGGGTATAGGGAAGTGTGCGGCGGACGAGATAACCCAAATCAATTCCGCGATCAGAATTTGACGGAAGACTGAAGGCTTCGAATTCATCATTCAGAAGATGCTTAGAGAAATTCGCGAGAGATTCAGGTCCTCCCACTTCGGTCACCATAACGATGTCAGCTTCCGCATCCATGATCGTGCGGGCGAGCATCCTGCATTTTTCTTTGGATTTGTTATTGATGAGACTGGAACTCATGAGGTTCCACTTGATTTCTGTCAGTGCACCAACCTCAGTCCCGTCCCATTTATCCATGAAAAGAAAGAGATCCTGGGCATTCAGAACCATAATTTTCAGTTGGGCGTTCATAGTCTTATCTTACAATGCTCAATGCCTTGTACAAGATAAAGATTCCGTTAATCTGGTTTCATCTATAAGGAGTTCTCTATGATGAATTCGTTGTTTGTTTGCCTGTTTTTGTCTGTGAACGTTTTCGCGGGTGTGACACCTGAGGCGATGGCACTCTGGAAAAAAAGGGACAATAAGGAAAGCCTTGAGCAGGCAGTAAAACTGATTGAGGCCACTCCGAAGGATCTCGAGACTCTCACTTATCTCACCCGCGGATATTTTCTTCTGGGGGATGTTTACACTTCAGACGATGACGAAAAATTGAAAATTTTTGAGAAGGCAAAGAAGACCGGCGAAGAAGGCATGTCTCTCAATGATGCTTTTAAGAATCTGAAAGAAAAAGATATCACTAAGGCGATTGATACTCTCACGATGAAAGAAATCGACGTTCTTTACTGGTCAGCGGCTGCACTCGGCAAATGGGCGAAGGCCAACGGGATCATGTCTTCACTTAAGTACAAGGGCCAGATTC
This sequence comes from Bacteriovoracaceae bacterium, assembly GCA_043771075.1. GTDB lineage: Bacteria > Bdellovibrionota > Bacteriovoracia > Bacteriovoracales > Bacteriovoracaceae > Peredibacter. Next base: position 898 of record JAYVHR010000532.1, on the reverse strand, counting down.
TGGCGATGATCAAAAAAGTGGAATCACTTAAACCTGATTATTTCTACGGTGCTGTTGACCGCTACATGGGCGGCTTCTACGCACTTGCCCCGGGAATTGCCGGCGGTGATATGGATAAAAGTAAGGAGCGCTTTCAGCGTGCGATGAAGAATGCGCCGGAAAACCTCGGAACCAAGGTGTTCTATGCTGAGGTTTACCTGACGAAGGAAGACGAAGAAAAAGAGTTTGAAAAAGTCCTGAATGAGGTGCTGGCCGCACCCAATGGTCCGGAGGAAATTGCCCCGGAGAACATCATGGAAAAGCGTAAAGCAGCGGATCTTCTTAAGCGGAAAAATAAGCTCTTCTAGGGGAGAGTCCCTCTCTTTGATATACTCGGAGAGGGGGAATTATGATTTTTCTGATTGGTCTGATTTTTTCGGCCGGACTCTTTGCCAACACATTTGATTTAAAAGAAACATCCAATCGTTTCTCCCTCGTGATCAATTCGCGCAACCTCACCTTCATTTCGGAAAAGCGGAAAGTGGAACGCGAAATCCTACCTTGTAATCTTCCCCTCGTGCGGGCCCTTAATTCCGAGCTCCTGAGTCAGGTTCCTTTGAAGGAAACTTCCAAGGGACTTCCGTTTCTGGTGGATGGAAATACCTACACTGTCTCTCCCAAAGGGAAAGAAGCAAGGATTCTGCTTTCGATGGATCAGCGGATGATTCGTTATGAACTTGAAGAAAAGAAAGCATGTTCAAAATAATCGCAATAATTTTTATCTCCTCTGCCTTTGCGGAAATTCTTCCCGCACCTGATTGCGATATTAACGAGCTTACTCAGCGCTGTTACGCTTCGGTGTGCAGTAACGTTCAACAGAACGGACTACCTTCAACTTCCGCTGAACTTGAACGGGCCC
>JAYVHR010000531.1:0-3570 GCA_043771075.1 Bacteriovoracaceae bacterium | reverse complement strand
AGATGGATACTGTAGTTGTAGATTCTTTGGTTCATTCCATTTCCGTTGGAAACAAACAAAAAAGGGCCCGAAGGCCCCTTTTTTGTTAATTACTGAACTTTTTCTTTTTTCTTAGAGACTGGCTTCTCATCCATGATCTCACCTGTGGTCAGATCAACGCCCTTGATTTCTGTGACAGCGCCAATTCCATGCTTAGCGAGAACCTTCGCGCGGATTTCCGCCATCGTTTCAGGATTCTGCTTAAGGAATTCTTTCGACTGTTCACGACCCTGACCCATTTTAGCATTGTTGTACGAATACCAGGCACCAGCTTTCTCAATGATGCCTTCGTTAGCAGCAACATCAAGAAGGTCACCCGTCTGAGAGATCCCTTCGCCGTACATGATATCGAATTCAACTTCACGGAAAGGAGAAGCGACTTTGTTCTTCACAACTTTGATTTTCGTGCGGTTACCGATAACAGCTTCGCCATCTTTGATCGCACCAATACGACGGATATCCATACGAACTGAAGCGTAGAATTTGAGTGCGTTACCACCAGTTGTTGTTTCTGGGTTTCCGAACATTACACCAATCTTCATACGAAGCTGGTTAATGAAGATCACTGTACAGTTCGAGCGAGAGATTGAACCAGTGAGTTTGCGAAGTGCCTGAGACATCAGACGGGCCTGGAGACCCATGTGTGAATCACCCATGTCGCCTTCAAGTTCTGCTTTCGGCGTGAGAGCAGCAACTGAATCGACAATGAGAAGATTGACTGCCCCTGAGCGCACGAGCATGTCGGCGATCTCGAGAGCTTGTTCACCTGAGTCTGGCTGAGAGATAAGAGTATTAGGAACATCTACGCCAAGTTTCCCGGCATAAACTGTATCGAGAGCATGTTCAGCATCAACGAAAGCAACAGTCCCGCCAGCTTTCTGGCATTCAGCTGCGATGTGGAGAGTGAGAGTTGTCTTACCAGAAGACTCTGGTCCGTAGATTTCAATGATACGGCCCTGGGGAATCCCACCAACGCCGAGAGCGAGATCGAGTCCCAAAGAACCGGTTGAGATAGTTGGAATTTTTTTCTCAGCTTGCTCTGTACCAAGGCGCATGATGGCACCTTTTCCGAATTGCTTTTCAATCGTCGCCAGAGCGAGATCGAGGGCCTTCTTTTTGTTGGCCGTGTCAGTGATGTTTGTGTTCTGGTTGCTGTTAAATGACATGAGTTCTCCCTCTTGAATAATCCGTTATGAAGGTGTGTGTTATATTTTTAAGCTAACACTGCACCTTATTTTCGACAACGGGTTTCCTGCAATTTTTACGGAAAATATACGGAAACCTAACAAATTGATATATTTAGCAAAATTGTGCTTTGGGCTAAAAAAACTGCTGTATCAGATAGCACGAAATTCCCGCAAAAATCCCACTCACAACATCATCAGTGATGGTTCCTACACCATGGTGGAGGCGATCAAAATAACTTGCGGGCCAGATCTTTATAATGTCAAAAAGACGGAAAAGGGAGAACACAAGAAAGAGGTTGGGAAAATCTACAGTGGGAACAAATGCCCATGTGATTAACATTCCGATTACTTCATCAATCACAATCCATTGTGGATCATGAAGCCCATAAGTTTTCTGTACTTGCTGAGTGACAGCAACCGCCAAAGCATAAAGAACGAAGATTAAAATCAGTAAATGATAAATATTGAAATGAAGCGCATGCAGGAGATAGATTAACGGGAGTGTTGCCAGGCTTCCCATTGTCCCGGGAGCTTTCGGAAATTTCCCGGTGTAAAACCAGGATAAGAAGGCGGTTGTGAGAGGCCCAGGGCCCCGTATTTTTTGCTCTTTCATTGTTTCTAAGTTAGTTTCCCTTCCTCAAACATTAAACCTCATCCGTGAGATTGGCAAAGAATGGCAGAGCGTCCAGGTTATCTCTCAGACTATGCTTTCAACTGGGAAACATTTGATGTTGTCTGCAGTGGAAAATCGTCTCTGGATGCCACCAACTATCTCACCGAACTCTACGAAAAACAGCAAGTCACAGATTTCTTAAACGGTTACGGATTCAATATTACGGAGCCCGTAGAGAGTGCCGAATTGTTCGGGATTTTTCAGGAGGCCCTCCAGTTCATCAAGCGCTACTTCCTGATTGAAGGAAACCCTGACGGCCTTGATTTAAAGGTTCCTCATTACCTTTATACGATCACCAATATTGCAGATTTGTTTCTCGCGGCTACCGGCCACTCGAACCAGAAGATTACGAAAGAAGAGGGCCTGTGGGCGGGTGTTGTCCTGAAGGTCATGCACACTATTCTTCACACTGATAAAGATCTCCGTTATCGCTACTTCTCAACAATCCAGCAGCAGATCTTCGATCGCTTTTATAAATTCATTCATCGGGATGAAGAGAATCGCCTGTTTCTGAGAAATGATACCGGGATGTCGATTCCGCTTTATGATTTCCAGACCAAGGCGAAGAAAACCAGAGACTCGATCGTGATTAAGCTTCTCCATAAACAGGAGAATGTGGCCGAAGAGCTCTTCGACAGAATTGGCATGCGGATCATCACTTACAATAAGCTCGATGCCCTTCGTGTGATCAAGTTCCTTCACCGCAATCATGTGATCATGATTAACAATATCAAACCTTCACGTTCGCAGAATACCCTGGTTGATCTTAATATTTTCAAGAGACGCATTCAGAGTCTTTATAAGGAAACAATCCGCGAGTCCTACACGGAAGAAGTATTCTACCAGAGACTCAATTCATTGATTGAAGAATGCGTGCCTCAAACGGCCCATCATGCTAACCGTCACTCGGCCGAAGAATATCGCGCGATTCATTTTACGGGCAGGCAGCTGATCAAGTACCGCAACCCCTTCATGGCCTCGTTCAATGAAGTCAGAAAGCTCGCGATCAAAGACAAAGAAAATCCTATAGCCCAGGCCTTATTGAATCTCGATACGAATGCCATTTCCCGTGACGTTCGTTTCTTCTACCCGTTCGAAGTTCAACTCACAGATTACGAATCTCATCTCAAAAATACCCAGGGCGAAGCTTCCCACAACGAATACAAACGCTCACAGCTGAAATCGGCGATGAAGCGGATCTTCCGGCCAATTCTGGATATAAGAAACATCCACCTCGATTAGGAGTTTTTGTGATCAAGGAATTTGTCGATTTTCTGAAACACTATGGAGTGATCGGACTCGCTATTGCCGTTATCCTTGGAGCTAAACTCAACCTGCTGGTCACATCCCTCGTGAGTGATCTTCTCACTCCATTGATTTTTCAGCCTGCACTCAGAGCTGCGGGTGTGGAGAATATCGCTCTCCTCAGTTTTAACGGAATTCTTTACGGAAAATTCGTGGCGGCACTGATCGACTTCGCGATTGTGGCCTTTGTTATTTTCCTCTTCGCGAAGAAAATCATGAGAGAAGAAGTCGTTACTAAAAAATAATCAACCGACAATATTCTGGGAAATAAAAAGGTCTACTCTCTCGTTAACTAATTCCGGATAATCGGCCTGTGGGACATGGGATCCAGCATGCAGAAAATAGGTTTCGGTATTAGGCAGAAGA
>JAYVHR010000530.1:0-4310 GCA_043771075.1 Bacteriovoracaceae bacterium | reverse complement strand
CCTAAACTTGATAAATCAGTGCAGACACTTTTTTCTTCTCAGGGAGCTTCAGTTGTTAAGCTCGATCAGAGAGAAGTAGAAAGACTTTCTCATCTCATTCATGCGGATCTTCATCGTTGCGGCGGATTTATCGCTCACGATTCTTTTGAAGAAGCACGCGACACACTCGCTTTCCAGGGTGAAATGTATTTTGCAAAATCTGCTATCTTCGCTGATTACTCAATCGATCAGACCTCTACAGTGCGTCCGATGGTGGCAGAAGTTTCTGACCTCAATATTTTAAACACGATTACAAAACTCTCTGAGTTTAAGACTCGTTATTACAAATCCGACACTGGTGTGAAATCTTCTGAATTCATCCGCGATACATGGGCCGCTCTTGCTAAAAATCGCAATGATGTAAAAGTTGAACTCGTTTCTCACCGTTCATGGCCTCAGGCTTCAATTGTCATGACTGTTCAGGGAACTGAGAAATCAGATGAAATCGTGATTCTCGGCGGACACGCTGACTCTATTGCCGGCATGTTCGGTGGTTCTGGCCGCGCTCCGGGTTCAGACGACAATGCTTCTGGTATTGCAACGATTACGGAAGTTATCCGTATTCTCATGAATAACAACTTCAAGCCTAAGCGGACTGTTGCTTTCATGGGTTATGCAGCTGAGGAAGTTGGCCTTCTGGGCTCTAAAGAAATCGCTGCTGCTTACAAAGCTGCTGGGAAGAAAGTCGTTGGTGTTATTCAGTTCGATATGACTCTTCGTAAGGGAACTGCTGATAAAGACATCGTCTTCATGTCTGATTTTACCAATGCAGCACAAAACGAATTCCTCGGGAAACTCGTTGATGAATACGTAAAAGTGCCATGGGGTTACTCGAAATGCGGCTATGGTTGCTCGGATCACGCTTCATGGACGAACAATGGCTATCCCGCCTCAATTCCTTTTGAATCGACAATGGAAGATATTAACCATAGTATTCACACTGACCGGGATACAATTGAGAATGCCGGTGGCGACGCGAAACACGCCGCTAAATTTGCCAAGCTGGGCGTTTCCTTCATCGGAGAGCTAGCGAACTAAGGAAGTAGAGTTAAGTTGAATAATACGATTGATATCCCGTCCCTTTATCAGGACATCCGTTCTAATCTAGATAATTCCAAAAAAGCGTTAATGAAAACTAGTATCATGGGGGACGACGAGTCCCCCTCGATGCGATCTGAGGCTGACTGTCTCATTATTCTTGAAACGTTAGAAAGTATCGCTGTCGATGCCAAGACATTGATCGAAGTCCATCCCACGATGGACACTCTCTATGAAAAGAATTTTGGACCTTATCGCGATCTTTTTGATCGCGAAGCGATTGTTGAGACGACACTTCTGGAAGAATATCTTTTTCCAGTGACTAGTCAGTATCCCATCCTCGTTGATGGTGAATTCAATGCTGAGGTGACAAAATCCTATAAGGACATTTTCAAGGCATGGGCCGATCATCGCGCCGAAAGCCATGTGAAAACCCAGGAAGTTCTCAAGACTGATTTTGACCTGAAGATTCTCGATAAGGATCTGACCTGTCAGTGCGTTCAGTGTCTTGGTGATTACCGGACTCAGGTTCGTGAAGCCGTTTACCTGATGCAGACAACTCTCATCGATACTACTGAAGATAAACTGCACGAGATTGTTCTCTTCAAGAAAATTTCCGACATCTCCAATGCCGTCTTTGATCTTAAGAAAAATCTGGATAAGAATTTTCATCAGATGAGAAATAAGCTGAAACGCTCTTCTGTTAATAAACTCGAAAACGATGTTAAGCACCACTTTCGTACGAAATTCGGTACGAAGTCTGTTCTCGCGAAAGTTTATCGGGAAAAGCTCACTGTTTACTTCAATACACTTCTGGTGGAGCAGGGATTAAAGCCTGAACTCATCTCGGCCGAAGAATATGAACGTTTCTACGCCCAGCTTGAAACGAATATGTGGAAAGGCGAGATCTTCCTCAAGAAGGAATTTGAGCGCTTCACCCATGCGATCATGGCGCTGAAGAGAAAAGATGTTTCTTCCACCATCCTTCGCGATTACCTCGGACAATTCTGGATGCACGCTGAGGCCCGCCGGATGAATCGTAAGATCATCTATCATATGGGTCCAACGAACTCCGGGAAAACCTATCATGCTATCCAGGCCCTGTGTGAGGCGAAGAAAGGCTGCTACCTCGCTCCGCTTCGCTTACTCGCTTCGGAGCTTTTCGATACGATGAATAATAAAGGTGTGAAGACAACACTTCTCACCGGTGAAGAAGTGGTGGAAATTCCTGGTGCCTCTCACTATTCCTCAACTATCGAAATGGCGAAACTGAATGAACGTTTTGACTGCGCTGTTATCGATGAAGTGCAGATGCTTACTGATACCCAAAGGGGTTGGGCATGGACAAGAGCGCTGATTAACATTCAAGCCGCTGAAGTCCACATTTGCGGAGATCATTCTGTTCTTGAACTGGTGAAAAAGGTCCTCGCTCTTTGCGGTGATACTCTCGAAGTAAAAGAATACACCCGCATGACTGAACTAAAAGTGATGGATCATCAGATCCCGCTGACTCAGCTTCAGAAAAACGATGCCCTCATTGTATTCTCGCGTCGGAATGCCCTTAAATACAAATCCGATCTTGAAGAACTCGATTTTAAAGTTTCAATTGTTTATGGACGACTTTCTCCGGAAGTCCGTCGTGAACAGGCGAGAAAATTTGATGAAGGTGAAACTGATATCATGGTTTCCACTGATGCTATTGCCATGGGGATGAACCTTCCGGTGAAACGGATTGTCTTCTCGGCCCTCTCTAAGTTTATCGATGATCGTGAAAATCCACTGACGTTCTCGGAAATAAAACAGATCTCCGGCCGTGCCGGACGATTCAATAGATTCCCATTGGGTGAAGTAACAACTCTTAATCGTGTAGACGAAGGTCTTCGCATTCTCAACGATGCTATGGCCCACCACCTCGTTCAGCAGGACAAGGCGATGGTCGGTCCCGATCTTGATATTTTCTCGAGAGTAAATCACGCGCTGGAAGGAAACTCACTCCCGACGCTCTCGCTTTCAGAGTTTCTTCGTCTCTTCAACACCATGACTTTCCAGAAGCCATTCTATTGCGTCGACATGAAAGAGATGATTGAACTCGCAGAAATGGTGGAGTCAGCTGATGAAGACCGCACACTTTCTTATTCGGAAATTTTTGGCTTTGCTTGTGCGCCGGTAAACCTTGGTCTGATGGAACACGTTCAGTATTACATGTGGATTCTCAATCACTATGTCTCTGCCCAGAGTATTGTGAATGAAGATATTGATGACCGCTCTGACAATATTGATTACCTGGAGACATCCATTAAGTGTGTCGAGCTCTTTCAGTGGTTATCACGTCACTTTGATCAGAAGAATTTCGTCTACGACGAAAAACAACTCCTGGATAACAAGTCGAAAGCAATTGAACGACTGAACTCTCTGTTGTCGGAAAAAATCTCTAAGACCTGTTCGAGCTGCGGTTGTAAAATGCCGAACAATGCCCGATTCAATATCTGCGATGATTGCTTTGCTAAACGCAGATTCTCCCGTGGTCCACGCCGTGAAGGACAGGACGGGCAGAAAGAAGAAAGAAAAGACTTCGGTCGTGGTGGCAATAGTGGCGGCTCAGGCGGCGGCGGCGGAAGAAACAATAAGAATAAAAGACGCGGTCCACCTCGTGATGAACGCGGCGGTCGTGACAATAATCGCGATGGTAATCGTGATAACAATGGCGGACGACAGGAAGAAAAGCGGCCTCAATCTTCTTCAACATCATCAACTTCCGGCAGCAGCACTAATAACCAAAGCACGGGAATCCGACCTCCGAAGAGATCTGGACCTAAGCGTCCTGGTGGAAGTGGCGGTGGTGCAAATAAAAATGCAGCAGCTGCATTCAGAAAACATAGATAATGACCTCTTATCTTGAATTCGCCCGGGAGATCCTCTCGGGTGAAACACTTGAAAATAAACTTCTCACGACTCCACTCAGCTGGGACAACTGGACTGAATTTAAACTTCCTTCTTCACCCGGAAGAATAGGCAAGCTTCAGTTTTCTGACCAGACGATGAAGTTTCCCAAGGCTGGGCATCTGAATCAGGATGATAAAAAGGCCATGGCACTTCACAGTTTTGCTAATCACGAACTTCTGGCGATTGAGATGATGGCCGCAGCTATCCTCATTTATCCTCATAAGACTGAAGAGGACATACGTTTCAAGAAGGGGATAGTCACTGCCCTGAAAGATGAGCAGAAACACCTT
>JAYVHR010000529.1:0-4355 GCA_043771075.1 Bacteriovoracaceae bacterium | reverse complement strand
GCGAGGACGAGTGCGGAAGAAGCCTGTCTTTCATATCTCAGGAGATAGGTTTTCATCCCTCTCTGGACCAGATAGGCGGCATGGGGATCAAGTGTGGCCCCGAGATTGATCGTCATCTGACGGATCTCATGAATGACAGATTTTTTTCCGGCAATAGAACCGGCAATCACATCTCCATGCCCGTTGGCGTATTTGGTGAGACTCTGAAGATAAACATCAACTCCGAGATCAGTATGTTGATGAGGTCCGCCGAAAGTGGCGTCCATCATGACAAGGACATTGTGTTTTTTTGCGACACTCACAATTGTTCTGATATCGGCAATCGTGAGATGAGGGTTGGTAGGACTTTCAAAATAAATGATTTTCGTCTGAGGTGTAATCGCAGCTTCAAGTTTCGAGAGTTCTGACAATGAAAGCACAGTTGTGCTCATGCCGAATCGTTTCAATGTGGTGCGGGTAAAGATCCTCGCCGGCCGGTAAGTTTCCATAAATGTGATGAGATGATCACCCGTTTTCATGAGACCAAGAATGGCACCCGTGATCGCCGCCATTCCACTTCCCACGACGATACAATCTTCCGTTTTCTGAAGTTCGGAAAGAGTAAGCTCCAGCTGACGAAGTGTGGGATTTGAAACCCTTGTGTAAGCAAATTGCGAACTCAGGGGAACTTCCTCACTCAGCCTGAATTTCGCTGTCTGATAGATCGGTGAAAGGATGGGGTAATTGCCTTCCGGGATCAGGACTTCCGGAGAATGATTGAGCCGGGTTGCGGGGTGGAGTTTGTTACGGTCAAAAATCATAGTTACCTCAAAAAAAATTAATGTCTAAATCTTAAAACGGGGGTATTTGCAAGGCAAGGAAATCAAAGAAACTTCAAGCTTCCTTCACAAACGCGACACACTATCCCTACATGCCCGGAGTATGATTTCCTCTACGAGAGAGGTTTTCATGCTATTGCATTGGGAAGATAATACCGACAAAGAATTAAAGGGCAGCATGAATTCTGATCTCTGCAAAGTGTTGGTGATTGATGATGACGAAGATATTCTGAACTGGTTCAGAATGCTGGAAAAACAAGATAGCCCTTATCGATTTTCTTTCATGCAGGATGAACTCGAAATCCTCAAGGCCATTGTTCACCTGAAACCCGACCTTATCTTTCTGGATATCTGCCTTTCACACATTGATGGAAAAAAACTGAGCGAGATTATCCGGATCGCCAGTACCTACCATATACAGATTGTTCAGATGTCGACCCGGGAAACCTTCGCTACAGGCATTCCGGAGAACCTTTTCATGCGAAAACCGCTCGAACGCAAGGCAGTGGACGCTAAAATCCGCACTCTACTCAAAATTTGATAGTTTTTAGGCCGTGATAGATTAAAATGATTTTATGAACTCACCCGCTATCCTCATGATTGAGGACGATATCGAAATTTATAATCTGGTTAAGGGATTCGCTAAGGATTTCGAAATCAATTATGCCTCAAACCTCGCTGAAGCTTCGCGCTGGCTGGCCAATAATACACCTGAACTCGTTCTGCTCGACATTGAACTTCCTGACGGGAATGGCGTCGATTTTCTGATGAAGAACCGCTCGCTCTTTGAAGAAGCACGCATTGGTGTGATCATGCTCACATCCCATGGTGAAATCGGGACGAAACTCGAAAGTTTTGAACTCGGCGTTCTGGATTATGTGCAGAAACCTTTCATTCCAATGGAGCTCATTGCCCGCATCCGCGCCAACCTGAGAAAAGTGAATCCACGAAGCAAAGACCTGGTGAAGAAAGACATCATCGTAAAGTTCAGCTCGAATCAGGTTTTTGTCGGCCCCAAAGATGATCAGAAATCAGTGGAACTCTCCCCTCTTGAGTTCAAGCTTCTCGTGTTCTTCATGGAAAATGAGGATCACGTTTATACCCGTGAGCAGCTCATGGATATGGTCTGGGGAAATGAGTTCGAAGTGACAGACCGGAATGTTGATCAGCACATTTCAAAACTCCGGAAAAAAATCAATTCACAGTATTTCCATGTCAAGACTGTCCATGGGACTGGTTATTCGTGGGTGAAGTACGACCGTCCTGTCTGAGATTTGCCAGATAATATAAATCTTCCTGAAACTGATAGGCTTCTCTCTCAAAACTGATATTCCGGTAGGCCTGGTCGTGAGTCAGCCCAATCCTCCGCCCCTGAAAATATTCCCTGAGATAGGCGAGATAAAATTTCACGACACCGTTTCGTTTCAGTTGATCAATATGGATTTCTTCGTGATTCATGATCACGGCATGGGGATCACGGTCGGCGTAAAGTAAGAAAGGCCACAGGACGATGCCATTTATGCGGAACCATCCGAGCGGCCGTACATTTTTCAGAATAATCATTCAGAGATTATTCCCGGGTAAAGATAATAATGGAACGGGAAGCTTTTCCTAAGCCCTCTTTCCTGTCGCCTTTTTCGGGAATGCCGGCCTCATCAAGAGACTCCTGGATGCGGGCAGCTTCATTCGGGACAATGCGCTTAAGGCCTGATGGTCTTTCTGCCATGCTGATCGGATCAACATTGATTTCTCTTTTCTTACCCTGAATGAATTTCGTCAGAACATCATTTCTTCTTCTGGCGAGTTCCTGCTGATCATCTGAGAGTTCACTTTTCTTCTCGTCCGGCATCTCACTGTCTGCCCAGGTGATGAGTTTAACGACTTTATCTGACCCTTCCTTCCCTGCACTTGCAAGAACGGAAGAAAGAGAGCGGCGGGCCTCATTGGTGAGCTCTGTCGATCCTTTCTTAAAGCGGATTTCAGAAACATGATTGGATTCCATTTCATTGGCGAGTTGCCTGGCATCGAAGCTTATCCCGGTTGCCTTCTGGACAGATCCGATAATCTTGGGAGACTTGGGTGGAGATTTTTTGCCCGGATCTTCCGGAGCTCTGGTGGAACAGCTTGTGAGTATGATTGCAGTCGTTAACGCTAATACGTATTTCATGTCTTTTCCTCTTATTTCTTATCTTCTTTCATTTCATTTTCGCGTTCAGTTTCTTTTGCTTCTTTCTTTGCTTCCTGGGCCTGCATGGTCATGTTGCCATCCACCCCCGGAGAAAGCTCCTGGTCAAAACCATGTTCAATGACATTGCCGACAGCTTCTTTAGTATCAACCGCGAAGTTTTTGCCATCAAAAGAAAAAGGAACTTTTGTTGCAATCGTCTTGTCTCTTTTTGCTTCGAGAATCCAGTTCCCAACAGCACCTGCCACTTCAATCAACCAGTGTTTGGTACCCTTGAAATCCTCATTGGTTTTCATGAAGTCGAGATCTTCCACAAAAGGCTTCACATAGCCTTTGATTTTCCCTTCTTCCGACTTCATCTCGGCATAAAGATCAAAATTTCCTTTCGTGAAAGTGAGCGGAACTTTTTTAAGAAGGAATCTGTTCATGGAAGGCAGGGTAAAACCCTGCATCTGAGCATCGACATCCCACTCAAGCGGATCTGCGAGAAGATTAGCACTCCCAATCGCTTTGAACGTCGATGTCCCGCTGCCTTTCCCCAGTACATGAAAGAACGATCTCGGCGTATCTGAATCGGCGAAAAGATTGGTGACCCGGCCTTCAATTCCATTCAGTTGAAATGGTCCTTCATTGGTGTAGGCCTTGTCAGCTGGCAGGATCACGTTCACGTTTTTCCAGTCGAGTCGCGAAATACGAAGAGGCGGCTGTTTCTTGGGAGCATCCTTATCATCCGGGGGAAGAGATTTTTTCAGGGCAGCAGGGATCCTCTCATCAAACGTGAAATTCACCCCATCCACTCTGGCATCGGCCATGAGATTTCCCTTGAAGATTTCACGCCACGCAAGCGATATATCTGCTTCTTTTACACTGAGGAATTTTTTGTCGGCCTTCTTGAGTTTCATTGTGAGGTCTTTAATGCCGAACGCTCCCCTGAAAATAGCAATATGAAGTCCATCCACATGGCCTTCAATCTCCGTAGAGAAAGTCGCGAGTTTCTTATTGATGATACCGAGGAGGAAAGGCTGCATGACCATTCTCAGGGCCACCAGGACGAGAAGAACTCCCAGTGGAAATATTATTTTTTTCTTCTGGTACCATTTCATTTACTGACCTCACTTGTGCTCAAAATAATAAACCGAGAAAAGATTGTCCGAATCCTGCCATGATTTTTTGAGGGACAATCCTGCCTTTTCTCCAAGTGCCGTAAATTCTGCAACACTGTATTTGTAAGAATTCTCAGTATGGATAGACTCTCCTTCGCGGAAACGGAACACAGTCTGGTTCACGCGGACGAGCTGAGGCATGCGACTGATCAGATGCATCTCAATCCTTCCTTTCTCCTCATTGTAAAC
>JAYVHR010000528.1:0-4006 GCA_043771075.1 Bacteriovoracaceae bacterium | reverse complement strand
CTCTTTGCTCCTTCATCCCTTGAAGGCCAGTTAAGAAAGTTTGCTCTCTTCCAGACAATCGTAAACGCGATCCTCGCAACGATCATGTACTCTGGTTTCATCGGACAGGAAGCGGGCTATCAGTTCACGCATTTTGTTCCGTGGCTTCCGGATTGGGGAATTAACTATATCGTCGGGATCGACGGGATCAGCCTTCCACTTGTCATGCTCACGGCGTTCGTCTCACCGCTCGCAATCCTCGGTACGTGGCCGGACTTATCTCATGGCGGAGAACTCAAACTCGAAAAATTCTTCGTAGCACTCCTGATGTTCCTCCAGGCCGGGATGTACGGAACGTTTCTCGCGGTTGATCTCTTCCTCTTTTATTTCTTCTGGGAAGTGGTTCTTATCCCGATGTTCTTCCTCATTGGCATCTGGGGCGGGAAGGAAAGAATTTACGCGACGGTAAAATTCTTCCTCTATACGATGGTCGGCTCACTCCTCATGCTTGTTGCGATCTTCTGGCTTGTTCGCGCAACTCAGATTCAGACGGGTGTTCTCAGTGCTTCACTCGATGTCATCTCAACCCTTAAATTTCCGTTTGAAAGCGCCACTATTTGGGTGGCACTCAAATCTCCTCAGGCGTTACTCTTTCTCGCATTCGCTCTGGCCTTCGTGATCAAGGTTCCGATGGTTCCTTTTCACACATGGCTTCCGGATGCTCACGTTCAGGCGCCGACGATCGGTTCAGTATTCCTCGCGGCGGTCCTCCTCAAACTTGGTACTTACGGACTCATGAGAATTGCGATTCCGCTTTTTCCTCAGGCCGCAAATTATTTCTCCACGATGTTCATTGCGCTCGGAGTGATCGGGATTATTTACGGAGCATTCTGTGCTCTGGCCCAGTCAGACTTTAAAAAGCTCGTGGCGTATTCATCGGTCTCTCACATGGGTTACATCATGGTGGGACTTTTCTCTTTCAATAAGATTGCGATCGCGGGCTCTCTCTATCAGATGATTAACCACGGCATCTCAGCCGGTGGACTATTTTTGATCGTGGGTTTCCTGTATGAAAGACTCCATACAAGAAATTTAAATGAGTTCGGTGGACTTTCAAAAATTGTCCCGGTTATGGCGATTGCGTTCATGATCATGACTCTTTCTTCGGTGGCTCTGCCGGGATCCAACGGATTTGTCGGAGAGTTTCCGATCCTTCTCGGATCATTCCAGACTCATCCCTGGTTTGTTCTCTTCGCGGGCACCGGGGTCATTCTCGGAGCTGTATACGCTCTCAAAGCTTACCAGCTTGTGATGCTTGGCCCCGTCACCAGAACTGATCTCGGTCACCTCCACGATCTTAATTATCGCGAAGTGATTGCCATGTCTGTTCTCACTCTCTTTGTATTTGGTATCGGATTTTTCCCGAAGACTTTCTTTGGGAAATCGGATGCCACACTTAACCTGTACGCAGATACTCTGATTCAGAAAGTAGGTTCACCATGACATTGATGGAAATGTTTCCTCTCGATACTCTGAGTGGAGCTGACTATATGTCCCTAGTTCCCCTCATGCTTCTCTCCTTCGGGGCGATTATCTCCCTTCTCGTCGGAACCCATAAAACCAGAGGGCATGGAAATGCCTTCATCGCTTCGGGAATCATCCTGGCGCTGTGTCTTCTGATCCTGGGTCTCAATGCAGGTGAGGACACGACTATTCTCCTGAACGGAACACTGGTCATCGATACTTTTACAAGAACACTTTCGTTCTTCGTTTGTGCCTTTGCCCTGATCGCCGTCATCATCACCCGCGGCACGGATGTAAAAGAGCATATTCTTTCAGAAGTCTACGCACTGATACTCTTTTCAACCGCCGGCATGATCCTTATGATGAGCACCAATCATCTTCTTTTCATGTTCATCGCTCTGGAGATCATGTCTCTTGCGGTTTACGTGATGGTTGCGATGAGAAGAACCAGTTACTTCTCGGCAGAAGCGGGACTTAAGTACTTCATCCTCGGTGGTCTTGGTTCAGCTTTTCTTCTTTATGGTTCATCGCTTATTTTCGGAGCTACCGGAAGCTTTGATCTCCACGCCATTCATACGGCAATTACGACTAAAACTCCGACTGCGATCTATTATGTAGGTCTCGGCCTTGTTCTCACGTCCATGCTCTTCAAAGTCGGTGCGGTTCCTTTCCACGGATGGGTTCCGGATGTTTATCAGGGGGCCGCCACAAACGTGACAGCGTTCATGAGTGCCGGTGTGAAATTCACTGCCTTCATGGCCCTTGCACGCATAGCTAAAAGTACCATCTTCGCGGAAGGTGTTCCCGGCATGCACTGGTTTGAATATTACATCTGGCTCGTTGCTGCTGCGTCGATGATCTACGGAAACTTTGTCGCGATTTCTCAAAACGAAATTAAGCGCATGCTTTCTTTTTCAACGATCGCTCACACTGGTTACCTCCTGCTTGGTCTCTACGCCATGAAGATGGGACCGGAAGCAAGCCAGAGTGTAATCGTGTATCTTTTCTTCTATGCCCTTTCTTCACTGGGAGCTTTTGCTATTGTTGCCCAGTTTGAAAACGGAAACGAAAAAGATGTCCGCTTAGACCAGCTCGCAGGAATGGGCCTTCGCCATCCGGTGATGGGTGCCTGCATGACAATCTTTCTTCTTTCGATGGCGGGAATTCCTCTCACTTCCGGATTTATCGGGAAGTACGGGCTCTTTAATACAGCAGTGAATGCCGGTCAGGTTCCACTGGTCGTGATTGCTGTTCTCACAAGTGTGGTCTCCGTTTACTACTACCTTCGTGTGATCGTTTATATGTACATGAAGGAAGCTGAAGGCGAGCAGGCGGTATTCCAGAATCTGAGAGGCGCAGGACTTGCGGCCACTCTTTCTGCTGCGGCCACTGTTCAGTTTGGACTTTTCCCACGCGCAATTCTTGAGCTCGTGAAGCATCTTAAATAAGAGGGAATCATGATTGCCAGAAAAATTACTTATAAGGGAAATTTCAACGAAGAGGCGCTGTCCATCATCTTTGATATTGCCCGCAAGTCTGAAATTACGGGCCAGGTGAAAATGGTGAGCGACCGCGAGATCGTCCTCAACCTTGAAGGTGACCCTTCATTCATCAAACTTCTTCAGCACCGGATTGACCGGAGTGCGAAGAGCTTTATCAGTGAAAAACTCATCGAGCAGATTCCTTACCAGCGCTATGTCGGTGTCACACTCCTTACCTGATTCAATAAAACGGCCCCTGAAGAATGGGCCTTTTCTTCGCCTGTCATTACGGCGCTGATTTTTGTATGCGTGATGCCCGCATGGGTTACGGTGGGGCTGGAGCACGCTGTTATATTTTAGGAAAATAATCTAGCGGGCGCGACTTTTATAACTGGGCTCGTGTCCGATCTTCTCGTGTTTGGTCATCTCGAAATAAATTTTCCGGACGAACAAAAGAGCAAGAAAGATAAGGGCCCACTTCACCAGCTCTTTGCGGTCTTTCTGATCGGTTTTTCTGAATCCACGGGGCAAAGCTATGGATGTAGTTGTCTCATCTCTTTGGTGGTACCGGGCCTCATTTGGGGCCTTCCACTCCGAACCCAGGCGACGCATACCCGTGACTTCTTTTTTCCATTCCGTCCAATCCCGGCCTTTCTTGTTGGCCATAAGTCTTCCATCCTTGTTGTTCACAGGTCTATTTTCCGCTGATTGAAAGATTGGGCTAAAGACATATTGCGGATTTTCGTGGATTCGCAAACTTAGAATTGATGTGGAATAAATTAACGGCATTTTCCGCCAAATTCTTCAGGCGAATTGGCTAAAAGCTCAGATCCCCGTCGACCGGGATTTTCAGGACGTCAGATACCTGGGACACCAGTTGCTGGCGGGTAAAGGGCTTCACCACGATGTTCTTCACACCATATTGGATGGCCGTGAGAACGTCTTCCTGCTGAAGATAGCCCGAAATAAGAATGATCTTCATGCGGTTGAACTTGACCGAGTTTTTCAACTGCTCAATAAAT
>JAYVHR010000527.1:0-5745 GCA_043771075.1 Bacteriovoracaceae bacterium | reverse complement strand
CAAACCAATTAAGTATTTCCTGCTGATAAAATTCTAACTCTTCTGAATGTGACTTCACACGCGGCAACGCTTGCGTGGCAACACTGCTCAGGTACAAACATTGTCTCACGAAATATTCATGACATGACCCGGGCCTCTTATGAATACTTCTTCATAAGAATGTTTCTAATGAAGAAACCAAAACCAACAAAGGGGATAACTTATGAAGACCATTCTAGCTCTAGCGACAGTCCTTCTGATGGGTTCCGCCTATGCGCAGTCCGATTATGATTCAGGCTCTTCCAGTTCATGGGGAGACAATTTTTCATCGGATATGGGTACAGGTCAGGGCGCCAGTTCAGGTAATGACATGCACATGATTGAATCGAACGTCGATTCACTTATCCGTGGTGCTTACTCGTTCGACAAAACGAAACAGCGTGGAAGTGATGCTGACAATGATTCCCAGCTCGATCTCGTCATGAACTACGCTGTGAAATTCAAGGACAAGTGGCAGCTCGGAACTCGTCTCAATTATCTGAAAGACACTGCTCAGGCAGGTGACACTGAGAACTACGGTTTCCAGGTTGGTGCATTCTATAACTTCAGTGAAAACCTGATGGAAAGTATGTACGTGTCTCTCTTCACCGGACTTGAGTGGCAACACACCTATGGTGCTGCCGGGAATCCGCGTGATGAAATCTGGAAAACGACAGCTGCCTTCGGTAAGCGCTTTGGTCTGGCCCGCTGGAATGTGGCCCACCTTGTGTACAGTCCGGAAATTGCCCTCGTGACTGCGAACTCAACAACCGGCTCGGTGGTTGAGTACAGCCAGAACATTCAGCTCCGCTTCCTTCAGTTCTCGCTCTTTTTCTAAACGATATCCTGATGGCCCCCCACTTCGGGGGCCTTTCCCGCTCATGAATTATCTTTAAGAGCCATAAACCCCTGTAAAAATTTCAAAACTGTAGAGCCGGTAGTCGGGATGCGTTATATTCCGACTGTTAATTATATTCCTTGAAGGAGTTCACATGTTTAATCTTGGTGATCACGTTGTCTGTCCCGGCCATGGTGTCGGTCAGATCTGCAGCGTGGAAACGAAAGAGCAGAATGGTGAGCCTAAAAGCTTTTACATCATTAAGGTCATCTCTAACGGGATGAAAGTCATGATCCCTGTCGACTCTAAAGAAGGTGTCCGTGCCCTCATTCCCTCGAACGAAATAAACGGCGTATTTGAGCTTTTAAAAGATCAGACAGTGAAGGTGGATCAGTCGACCTGGAACCGCCGTCATCGTGAATATTCA
Organism: Bacteriovoracaceae bacterium; assembly: GCA_043771075.1. Classification (GTDB taxonomy): domain Bacteria; phylum Bdellovibrionota; class Bacteriovoracia; order Bacteriovoracales; family Bacteriovoracaceae; genus Peredibacter. Next base: position 4,462 of record JAYVHR010000527.1, on the reverse strand, counting down.
CTCAAAGTTAAAACCGGATCTCTGCTCGAGATTGCCGATGTTCTTCGTCAGCTTCTTCTTCTCAAGATGACAAAAAAATTGTCCTTCGGTGAAAGAAAGATGCTCGACCAATGTAAGGACCTCATCGTGAAAGAAATTTCGATTTCTACGGGTGCGGCCGAGCTCGACGTTTCAAGCAAAATCGACTCCCTTTACGCCTGAGTTTGGTGTATCTTTTTCCTCAATCTGTTGATTGAGGAGCTCTATCATGTCTGTCCGCGTAAGATTTGCGCCTTCACCTACCGGCTATCTTCACATTGGTGGCGCCCGTACCGCTCTCTACAATTACCTTTATGCTAAGGCCGTCGGCGGAACTTTCATTCTCCGTATTGAAGACACAGATGTTGAAAGATCCAATGCTGAATACGAAAAGCTCCAGATCGATGACCTGAAGTGGCTCGGTATTTTCCACGATGAAGGTCCGGATAAACCAAATCCTAAATACGCTCCTTATCGCCAGTCTGAGCGCTCTGCCATCTATCAGAAATACGCACTTGATCTGATCGAGCGAGATCTCGCTTACTACGATTTTTGTACGGAAGAAGAATTAGAGGCGATGAAGAAGAAGGCGGAAGAAGAAAACCGCGATCCGATATACGAAGGAAAATGGAAGGAGCCTGCTCACAAGGCAGAGGCCATGGCACGGGTGAAGGCCGGAGAGAAAACGGCGATCCGTTTTCGCGCTCCGAAAAAAGCCTATACCCTGAAAGATAAAGTGAAGGGCGACGTTACTTATCCCGCCAACATGGTCGGTGACTTTGTGATCGTGAGATCCAGCGGCCTGCCGGTTTATAACTACTGTTGCGTGGTTGATGACATGCTGATGGAAATCACTCACGTGATCCGCGGTGAAGATCATCTCAACAATACTGTCCGCCAGCTCATGATCTATGAAGCACTCAATGCGAAGTTGCCTGAGTTCGCTCACGTCTCCCTTCTCATCGGATCTGATCGCCAGAAACTTTCAAAGCGTCACGGGGCCACATCTGTGAACCTTTACCGGAATGAGAATTATCTTCCGGAGGCGATGTGCAATTACCTCACTCTTCTCGGATGGTCACATCCCTCAGAGACAGACATTTTTACGAAGAGTGATCTCTTCAGTGTATTTAATCTCGAAAGATTCTCTGCTCACGCAGCGATGTATGACCTGGAAAAGCTGAAATGGGTGAATGGTCAGCATCTGAAAAAAATGGAAAATCAGGATATCATCAAAATGCTTGATGGCCTGTCCGATGCTGCAAATTTTAACAAGCAGGATGCTGCCTGGAAGAATACTGCTGTGACTCTCTTAAAGCAGTACGCCGATTTCATCAGCGACATCCCTAAGAAAGCCGAAGAGATGATCTTCAGTGAGCACATCGAAATGAAAAATGAACTGATGGAGATTCTGGGTTGGGAAACAACTCCGAAAATCATTGATTATCTTTCCGGGGAAATGAATAAGATCAGTACACCGTTTGTCACGGAAGCAGAGCTTACTGCCTGGATGGAATTCGCGAAAAAGGATCTCGCAATTAAAGGGAAGCCTTTATTTCAGGGTATCAGGGCCGCACTCACGGGCCAGGAGCATGGGTCGGATCTCAAGCTTCTGATTCCGCTCACACCGGTAGCAATCATCAAAAAGAGATTGAATCTTCTATCCAAAACGAAACAGGAAAAAGATGGCTAAGGAAATCCGGATTCACAATAATCTTTCGCGCAAGAAAGAAGTGTTTCAACCGATCACGGCCGGCGAAGTAAAATATTATTCCTGCGGACCGACGACTTACGATTTCCTTCATATCGGAAATGCGCGTGCCCTCGTTGTTGGGGATCTCTTTCATCGGGTGCTTAAAAGTTTTGGATATAAAGTAAATTTTGTCCGGAACTATACTGATGTCGATGACAAGATTATTGATCGCGCGCGCGAGCTAAAGCGGGATCCGATTGAGCACTCAGCACTCTTCGTTAAAGAATGTGAAACGGACATGAATCTGCTGGGAATGATGCCTGCGACTCATACGCCGAAAGTTTCAGAGACCATGCCTGAAATCATCAGAATGATTGAAGACATTCTAAAAAACAAAAAAGCATACGTCGTGGATGGGGAAGTCTTCTTTGATGTTCCATCATTTGCTGATTACGGAAAGCTCTCAAAAAAAGATCTCGATTCCCTCCAGCACGGAATCCGTGTGGATGTGGACGCCAGAAAGAAAAATCCAGCAGACTTTGTTCTTTGGAAACCGGCAAAGACCGGAGAGCCATCATGGGATTCACCGTGGGGTAAAGGCCGTCCGGGCTGGCATATTGAATGCTCGGCGATGGCCAAGAAATTTCTCGGCAACACTCTCGATCTTCATCATGGGGGAGTGGATCTCATGTTCCCTCATCATGAAAATGAAATTGCTCAATCAGAAGCGGCCAACAATTGTCCTTTCTGTAATAACTGGGTCCATAACGAATTCCTGAATTTCGGCACCGAGAAGATGAGTAAGTCTCTTGGGAACGTTGTAAAAATCAGAGACTTCGTGAATAAGTATGGTGGTCAGGTCCTTCGCCACATTCTTCTCACTGTTCATTATCGTGCCCGTCTGGAATGGACTGAAGAAGTTGTTCAGAAAGGGATCGATGAAGTCCGGCGTATCCATGAGTTTGTGGTGGAATCGAAATCCTATCAGCCAAATGGCAGCGGGACTGATCCTGAAATAGAGGGTTGCATCGCCCGCATGGAAGAAGAACTTTCCAATGACTTCAATTCCGCAGGTGCTCTTGGACATTTCTTTACCTTACTTCGACTCGTGAAAGGGAAGAAGAATCAGTTGAGTAAAGAGAGTCAGGAGACTGTCCAACGGACAATTAAATTCGTTCAGGACAGCATGGGGCTTATTCATGCTTCACCGGAAGACGTTCTCTCTTCGCTCAAGAGACTGGATCATGATGCAGCCGCGGCTGGTGTAGACAGCGCATGGATCGAAAATTTAATCGAGGAAAGAAAGACCGCGAAGGTTCTGAAAAACTGGGAACGGGCCGATGAAATTCGGAAGCAATTGACGGCTCAGAACGTAGTCCTTAAGGACAATCCCGACGGATCAACTTCCTGGAAAATTGAATAAATTATTTTGTAACTCAATAAAATATACTTGCATGGTCGAGTTTCATCTTCTGGCATTTTTTTTCAAACTGATCCTTAAGAAATGATTTCCGTCAGCGGACACTTTCTTGAGAAGCGAGCGCTCTTTTTTTTTCTCCAATTTTTCGTAGAAAATCCTCTTAACCTCTAGGCGATGCCGCGAAGCATTGCGAGGATTAAAGGAAAATTCATCCCGTCTCCTGATTATGAAGAAAATCTGTACAATTAAAAAATGGAGGACCTTATGTTTTGGCGTCTCATTCCTTTTTTATCAGTGCTGCTTCTCAGCTCTTCCTGCATTCTCAGCAGTGATTCTCCTTTGGAGAGTACAAATGATGAAGTGAATCTCATCCAGGTGGGCGATATCATCGTCACCAATACAGGGAATGATTCCATTATTCTTTTGAATGATGATGGATCATTCAAGGCCACGTTGGTGGATTCGCAGACTGATGCGAGCATTCTCTACAACGGCCTTATTTACGATCAGCTCAACAAGAAAATTCTTTTCAATTACGACCATACGACTGTCACCCTCGATGCAGTGAAATCTATTTCTCTCTATGATGGAGAAGTTGCTACAGAAATTGCAAACAGTAACGTTCAGGGAACTCTACCCGGTCTCGCCAGACTCACCGCCGGGGAGTTGATCATCCTGAAGAACACGACCAATGCCGAGAAATTTCTGGCAAATGGTCAGCGCGTGAGTACTGCGCCTTATCCACTTACAATCTTATTTGCCACGACTGTTGATATCGCTCCATTACTGACTGGCGGGTTTATGGTTTGCAATAATGCGACTACAAATACAGTCAGAACTTATAACGCCGCTGGGGTCGTTCAGGCGGCGACTGCCACTTCGGCAGTGCCAACTCCCGCATTGGCAACTGCAGGTGGAACCAGTGCATGCATTCAGGGAAGTAATGGAACTATCTATGTGGTGTACTCTGGAACCGTCGATGCGGTCCGTGCTTATAATTCAACTCTCACGACCACACTGTGGACTTACATCGATACAAACACACTTGTAACCCCCGGAAAAATTGCTATCCGACCGAATGGAAATCTCTTGATCGCAGACCAGAATTTTGATCATCTGGTTGAGCTCAATTCCAATGGAGGATTTGTCGGAACTATTGGTGGCGTAGGACTTTCTGATCCCCTCAACATAGCTGTGGTGAAATGAAGCTTTTAATCTTCATCATCTTATTTTCAATTACATCAGTTGCAAGTGCATCTGCGTATCTAGGTTTAAATTACGGATATGGAAGGTACACATCGGAAGCGACAGACAAATATAAGCTGAATCAA
>JAYVHR010000526.1:0-6663 GCA_043771075.1 Bacteriovoracaceae bacterium | reverse complement strand
AAATCAGACTGGTAGTAAAAGCGCGGCTATTCATAGTTCTTCCTAAACTTTGAATGGAGTTTCGATAGCTTAATGATAGCAGAATTCTATTTTCTCAGGGCAAAAAGGAAATTGTTGCTACTCGGTGATTGTGCAACTGTCGCGCTCAAGTAACTCCGTGTAACTGAGGTCGGCCCGATGGGGAACATGGAAGATAAGATTATTCGCGCGGACATATGTGGCCCCGCAAAAGCCGTAAACAGTTCCTACCCGCATGAACTGGGTACTGGGTTTGTCTTCGTTCGAAGTATATTCTTCCTCACAAGTATCATTGGCAGCTGCGGCCACGGGAATGGAAACCCGGTAACAGGGATGCATCGGCTGATCGCCCACTAGTTTCTCTCTCCAGCCGACAAAATAAACACCGTATTTTTTCCAGCTGACACCAGAATCTGGCCGACGGGGAATAGTTGAGTTGTTCTGAACTCTATAATAAAAATACGCGCGGGTCGCTTTTTGCTGATTGATGGATCCAAAGATGGCATTCGCAAATCCGGTGACCAGTGCATAGATGGTAAAAATAAGCGGAAGGAAAATAATCAGTTCGAGCAGGGCCTGGCCCTTTTCCTTGTTATCCTTCATCAGCAACCGTCATCAAAAAGGGTGATGTCCATGTTTTCATCACAGGAATCCTGACCGGTAACGGCCAGGCAGGTCCTGATCGCACAACCAAGACGAGTTGGTTCCATGCCGAGGAATGATTCCGAAACAAGATCGAGCTCAGTATTGCCCGCAACTTTTCCCAGCATATCGACTTTCTGAGTGAAGCGAGAATAAGTTCCGACTGTGAGATATTCACTTGGGCTCTGACCTTCACTGGTCACGTTGACGAAAAATTCATTGTCTTCAATCCCGAAAATCCCCAGGTTGTACTGGCGAAAAGTTGCCCGTGCTCTTTCTTCAGCACGACTCACACTAGAATTGTAACCACTGCCGAAGTTTCCGATGAATGAGTCAGAAGTCAGGAGAACCCGACTGGACATGAAAGTCGCGTAATGAACGAGATATCCGGTTGCATAGTTCATCGCAGAATTGAAAATCATCAGCATCAGTGACAAGCCGAAAGCAAAAGTGAGAATGAATTCTATGGTCGCCTGACCATGCTGATTTTTATTTTTCATTGGAGCGGGTATTTATCCTTCGGACCGAAAAAACGCGATCCTCCGGTGGGATCAGCATATGTTGGATGTGAAGCCCCATCACGTGATCCCTTGGGAAATGTGTCTTCCTGTCCCATATATCCATGACGGTAGGCAAATTCAGTTCTGGTCTTGATCGTCTTACCGACCAGCCCCTGTCTGCCGAAATATTTTTGAAAGAGATTACTTCTGTAGAAAGAAAGAACGATACCCGCAACGACAGAGAGGAGCAGGATATACTCCACCATTGTCTGGCCTTTCTGCTGCTTCATTGCCACAGGGTCGCTCCGAAAAGAATCCATGCTACCAGTATAACAGGTGCGTAACTGAAGCGTGAATGGATCTCCGCCTTCAAGGCCTTAAAGTAAAAAGTAACGAGATAAGCCTTTATCTTCGCAGCACTTTTCACGAACTTCATGATGATTAAAATGGTGCCCACAAAGATCGTCACCGTCAACAGCTTCTCCATAAAGGGCATATGCAGTGGCGTAGGAGTGAGAAGGAAAACGGATGCAAGATACTTGCTGTCTCCTGCGCCCATGATGTGAAAGAGAAAAAGTATGAAGCCCACAACAATCATCCCCAGAGGAAAGACAAAGTGAGTGAGCTCCGGTAATTCTCCCGCGAAAATCTGCAGGCCAGAGAAGACTGCCATATGAGCAATTGACCAGAGGTTGGAAATTTTCTTAGTCCGGATATCGATAAAACTGACGACAAACAGTTCTGCCAGAAGAAGTGAATAGAGGACCAGGTTCATCTGAAACCGTTCCTATAACCCGTAAAGAAACAATTTGTAGGACAGACTCCCACAATGAGGTGAGTAGAAAGAGCGTGACCGACTTTCCCCATCTCGTCGCGGAAGAAACTTTTGAATAAATCAGTGGCTTTGATGCCCAGAAAAAGGGCAAATGAGAGAATAAAAATATACTCAACCGTGGCTTGCCCACGCGTCTTCTTCATTTTCATCCTTCAATGATAACTGATCTCTTGAGTAACCGCAAAGCCACCACCCGTTGCACGGGAAAGTGTTCGCGGTTACTACTGGAGGTTACCGAAATCTGAAAATTTGTTTTCGTCGAGAACTGCATTCAGGATACCGCCGTTTCCGCCGTCACCACCGAACAGTTTCTCTGTAATCTTCTGCTTAAACTTGAAGACGATGGTTGCTACAACGGCTACGAGTAGAATGTACTCCGTAGAAGTCTGCCCCGTTTCATCTTTAAGATAGGCAAGAAACCTAGCTTTCATAAATCCCCCTTCAAGGTGCCTTCGTTTTATCGTCCGATCAGAACGAAAACTTTAGTGCCCCTGAGCGTGTAAACTTATTATAACACATTACGTTGGTTTCTTTTTGGAATACCCACTTGAAAGATGTAACCAATAGGAATTATTAAATTTTTTTCAGCCTATTTCCCTGGCTTAGAGAAACTTACCTATCTTCATTGCCAACAAAATGGGTTATAATGAATCTGGGTCCGGGGCGAAGCCAAAAAGTTTCGCCCCTACGATTTTATTTTCGGGAGCGGTCCCTGATCATGGTGTGCAAGCTTGCCTGGTCTAGTATTAGACCAGATTGTGAGAAGCCTAAAGTGATTACTAATTGCGCCCACCTAGTTTTCTAGGGGCGCGAAACCGTTTTAAGTCTTCCCCCGGACCTTTTTTTGCCACGTTTTCTCGTCAGCGTTTTTTCTCAAATCCTTTATAGCAGAGCTCACCAGAGAATTTTGTTCCCTGAGCAGTATCTCCGATAATCGGGAATATGCTCAAACTCATCCTCGGTCTTACACTGATCTCACTTCCTGTATTCGCAACTCAAAATGCGCGGCTGGGAACCCTCATTGATACGCTCAGTGAAACTCCGGCCAGTCTCTCAGGAGAGATTTCCGTCGGTAGTAACGTTGTGCTCGGACGTAGTCGGATAGACATGGGAATTCTCCACCCGAATGCAGCTATGGAGTGGAAGAGAAATGCGCCGATATCATTCCGTCTGTCTGAAACGGAATTGAATCTGAATACCGAGCGCGCTTTCTATGTGAACGTTGCCGGTATCAAGTTCAAGGTGAAGTCGGTCAGATATAACCGAAACGGAACCTTTCACGTTGATATGGACAGTCCGATTCTGGAAAAGACAATGGAAACTCGTCTCGCCCGGGCGATAGAAGAAAAATTTAAAGCGAAAATGGATCGTGCCTTCCGAGAGCTGACTCTGATTAAAAGCCAGCGTTCCGGTCGTGATGTGCAGAATGTGATAAACCGGGTACTCGATATTTTCAAGGATCCTTCAGGCCCGGAAATTTTCGATAATGTCGTCATGTCGGGTGATGTGAATCTGAATTTTGATTTCCCGAATGCCCGAACTTTGTCCGTGAATCAGGACTACGTTGCCGAGGTGAGAGCAGGTGATTCTATTTCCGCTGGTGGAAGATTTACCCGTATCGGGAACCGCTTTAATGTTTCGGAAGTTGTTTTCCGCTCTTATCAGGGTGTGACCTTCAGGCCGGAAAAAGGGAGTCGACTCTCACTTAATTCACTCCGGGTCACTCAAGTAACGATTTCCGACCGCGGAATCGAACCGGTCATGGTTTCCGGTGCTGAAGAAACCATCACAGGTGTGCGCCAGTTAATTGCACTCATTGCAGCGGCCGAAGGTTCATCCACTCTGGGGGCTGAGCCCGGATGCGATCCGAGGATTCAGGCCATTCAAACTTACCTCCAGCGGGAACTTAACGGACAACTTGCTCCACTCATTCGTCAGCATCGGACCGCTCTGATTCAGGCAGGCCTCGATCCGCAGATGCTTCATGCCCTGGAAGGCTGATTTATCTTGACGGGCGTGGTCCCCTGCCCAAAAATAAATATATGGAATATATCAATGTAAATGATTACCAGAATGTCTCATGGATCGAGGGCCTGGCACTTGAAGAAGTGAACATGGACGAATCCGGTATCATCCGCTTCGATGAACACCTGAACACTCAGGGCCTTCTGGAAGAATCATCTCTCGCCTTCGTCAATAAGATGAAAGACCGGTTCGAATTTTACGTTTCTCTTTTCAATCAATACCGTAACAATCGTGATGGATCCCGCTCCATCAAAATTTTTCGCATATCCAATACAGTGAATGATTTCATTCTTTTCAGGAATTCCCTGAAGCTGATCGTTGCTCGTCGTTCTCCTGATGTCATCAGCATTGGATTTCTTTCGAACAACGGCGGTCTTTTTGCTGCCCGTCTCGCGAACGAAAATCAATCAGTGCATGCCATCCATGAGATCAAAGCTCACGTTGGCCCTTTCAATACGATTTCCTGGAGATTTCAGGGTGAGCCGGTTGAGACGGAAGCACTCGTGAAGTATTACCTCACGGAATTTATTAAGAACTCTTCTCGCTAAAAATCTCAAGTCTCTTCTTAGTAAACGTCAGCGATTCATCTATCGAGGGCATTTTCGTTCCCAGAAACTCTTCGATGTTGGCGACACTCAAGCGGAATGTGAAATCCTGAACCGTGTCTTTCCCTTGTTTTCTCTCCAGAGGAAAAGGAATCACACTGCTCTGAATGAGACTTACATCAAACTTAAAATGCCGGGCATAGCTCTGAGAAAATTGATAACGGGTCATGAGATCGGCCGAAGAGACGTGCATCAGGCGATTGGTGACATTTTCATCAAGCGCTTTCTTCAGGATGCGGGCAATGATCTGAATATCAAGAAAGCCCATCTTCACTGAATCGTCGGCAACGAATTTTTCACCGCGACTGAGTGCTCGCTCGAGGCATTCGAACCAGTTTGGATGCTGATCCCGATATCCTCTTCCATAAAGATTTCCCGTCCGGAGAATAAGATAATTCAGACATGAGCGCTGAACATAGAACTCAGCTGAGGAAAGTGATGTTCCGAAGGCCGTAGCTGGAAAAGGCGTATCACCTTCTGTAAAGGTCAGGTTATCTCCACTATGGACGAAGCCGGAGGAAAGAAAAATAAATTTAGAACGGAAGCGCTCACTGGCGGAACAGACATTGGCAGTCCCCACTGAATTAAGGGCATCAGCGAGCTTCGGCCGCTGTTTACATTCGGCCAGGGAAGAAAGTCCGATGGCGTAGATCGTGAAATCAGGCTTTACGATGGCGATGAGTTTTGAAACGTAATCTTTCTTGTGAACATCACAGTGATAGCAAGTCACCCCCGGGATATTCACAGGCGTTTTGTGATAGGTCCCGACGACACGGAAATCATTCTTGAGAATTTCGGCCAGATTAGATCCCACGAAGGATGAAATGCCGAAGATCATCACGGTTTTACGCATGTACAGATTTTAGCAGAATTTGGGGATTTGAATAAAAAAAGAAACCTTCCCCCATTCGGGGGAAGGTTAGTGGGTGTTTTAGGCCAGTAGCTTCAAGGCAAAATTCGGAGTCTGATTCGCTTGGGCGAGTACTGACACACCGGCTTGAGCAAGAATGTTATTCTTGGCCATGTCCGCTGTCTCAGAAGCTACATCCACATCGCGAATCCGGGAATTGGCCGCACTAAAGTTCTCCTCTGAAATCGCGATGGTTGTACTCGCAGATTGCAGACGGTTTTGTAGTGCTCCCAAGTTTGCGCGGGTTCCGTTAATCCGCGTAAGCGCGTCGTCCAGTTTCGACAATGATAGCTGTGCGCCCTCTTTACTCGCGATGTTCTCAGCAAGAATGCCAAGAGCTTCGAGAGTGGCATCAGTCTGAGTTGAATCATATGAAATCCGGTCTTGTAATGGATCATTGTGGATCCCGACCTGAATTTCGACCAACCCGCCTGTGCCGTCGAGAAGCTTTCTACCGTTGAATTCTGACCCTTGTGAAATCCGCTGGATTTCTTCCAAGAGATTCTTGAACTCAATGTTCGAAAATCCTCTCTCCGTGTCGCCGACAGTATCAGAGGCTGCCTGGATAGCGAGCTCCCTGAGTCTGATAACGATGTTAGATACTTCGTTGAGGCCACCTTCAGCTGTTTGAATAAGCGATATTCCATCATCTGAGTTCCTCTTGGCTTGTCTGAGACCGCGGATGTGAGCTTTCAGTTTTTCGCTGATCGCCAGTCCTGCTGCATCGTCAGAGGCTCGAGTTATCCTTTCACCGCTGGACAACTTTCTTAAATTGCTGTCCAAGTTATTCTTAGTTACACCTAGAGCACGTTGAGCACTGATGCTCGCCATGTTCGTATTTATTCTTAATCCCATATTTTAATCTCCTGTTAGCATAAAACGAACCTCCATGTTCACTTATGGACATCATGTCCACGATTGTTGTTAGTTAGAAACACAAACCAATCCACTACTTGCCTGAAACACCCACTACAGTATTTGCAGGTTTTTTTACATCAGTACATTCTTAAGGCCTAAGCCTCAGGGACGTTATCCCTGGGCAGCGGCATTAATAAGGCTAAGGGCGTTCGTCGTAGACTGGTTCGCCTGAGCCAATACTGAAGTACCTGCTTGCATGAGAATATTCGT
>JAYVHR010000525.1:0-2547 GCA_043771075.1 Bacteriovoracaceae bacterium | reverse complement strand
TTGATTCCAATTTCAATCTTTCCAAAGATTGCGTTTATTTCAAAGTCCCTGGCGATGAACCCGGCAGACTCAAAATAAAAGCCGTCCCTCATGATGTCGAATGCAATTCGGAAATCCTTGCTCTTGGCGATGTGGAGCTGCAGGACATTCATGATTTTTCATTCTCAGTGGAAGAAAATTCTGTGCGAATGAAATTTACACAGAATAATAAAAGAGAAATCTGGTCCGTCTCGACTGTAGCGGACTGGAAGAAACCCCAACCGGCCCTTCTTCTTTCTTCTGCTGATTATAAATCTCCCGCCCTGATACATCTCGCAACCGGCACATCAACTCAGCAGAAACCATCCGGCATCAAGGATGGTGTGCTTTGCCACAACATTTCTTCTGATTGTCAGGAATTAACTCCGTCTCAATGCCAGAATTGTGAGCATGGTTGGCAGGAAATTCCCAATGGGTGTGCGACAGGTCCGAAACTCTGCGGGCCATCACTTTGTGGCGGTAAAGACCAGCCAGCCTGCAGACGGGGAATTATCTGGCAAAGAAGTGAACAAACTTTTGATTGTCGCTCGAACACGAGCTTCGCATGGTGCTCAGGTAAGCTTTCCGTAGTGTGTGATGGTGATAGGACCTATTGCCGGTAATTATTTCTGAGAGTCATCGCAATCATTATAAAATTTTACGTATTCCGGGAAAGTTCCGGCGAAATCGATATTGCGACGTAGGATCAGTTTATTGATCTGATTGAAAAAATCTTTCCTGTCTTCAATTACCTTCTTCGACTCCGCAATCTTGTAATTGAAGATGGAATTCTTGAACGATTCAAAAAGAATAATCAGCCTGCTGACACTTTCATCAACCAGAAATGTATTTCCGGTGGTCTTGAGAAATTTCAAAGTTTCATCAATGTAAGGAATGAAGTCTGCCGTAAGCACAAACGGACTGAAGCCATTCGGGAATGAGATATAATTATCTCCACAGAAAAACTTACTATTCGACTGCTTATGCAGATTCTTGATGAACCAGAAAAACTCCAGAGAGGAAGTAATCGAGAGGGCGTTGAATGAAGGAGCAAACCCGAGGTTAATCCGGGGAGTCTTCAGAATGTCCTGAACGTTCTCCTCAACCTGCTTCCAGCTCATACCATATCGGATCATTTCGGCTTTCTTGCCCGTAGATTCATTGCTGAACATGAGGTTGAAATTGAAATTCGGATGCATATCCCGAGTGGCGGAGATGAATTTTTTAACCGACGACTTATGATTTAGATTGGAAAAGACATTCATCACAATTTCGTGTTGAAAGTTACTTCTCCGGTAGATTTCATCCAGCTTCTTCATGAAGACATAGAAATATGAATTGAAGAGAGTTTCCCCGCCGATGACATGAATAATCTTCAGCTTCCCGAGAGAATCTTCTTCCAGCCATTGATAGAATGCCGAAATAAAATCGTCATTTTCTTCGATGGAGTGTCTTTGGAATTGAAGATTATTCTCATTCCATTTACGGTCTTCTGCTTCGATAAGAGAACTGTAGTTGGAGCTACAGTAAACGCACATCAGGTCGCAAATATTTCCAAAGCTGATTTCCAGTTCTTTGGCAGAAATACTTTTCAGGTATTTTGAATCAAACGTTGATTTGATATTAGTTTCAAATTCTTCTGTTGATTGCCCATATGAGTCTGCGAGCTCTACCAGAGTCTGTTGATAGGGTGTCCGGAAACCGTCATGACCATTTTCAAGAAACTGATAGCAACCTCTGCAATCATTCTGATACTCACCCTTGAGCATCTGCTCCCGTCCCTTTTGCATATAGGGATGGTTCAGAAAGACATTCTTACCCATGGCCGCAACTTCTTCCCTGGAGACGAATGGTCCATACGCCCGGACGCAGGTGCGAACCATGCGTGTGGAAAAATCGACACTGGGAAAATTCCATCTTTTAGCGCAGGGGAGGATCTTAAAGGTCATGTGACTGACCTGATGCTATGACGGTAATCTCATCCGAAGATGGTTTCCCTTTCCATGATTCTTCAGTCAATGAAATCAGGTCTTCTGAATTGATGTGTTTCCAAAGCTCAACTCGTGCCTGAAGTGATTCGACATTCGAAAGAATCTTATAGATTTTACTCTGCTGAATTCTTTCGTTGTTGATGGTGATAATCAGGTCTTCATTCTTGCGGCTGAAAGGAGAAGGTGCCCACAAGTAAGTTTCTTCCTCATTGTAGCTCATTTCCATCCATCGACTTAGCTCAGAACCTTTCATTTCCAGGATAACCAAATGAGTGCTTTCGCCTGACTTAGGTGAATAAATGATATCAGCCTTGTAAAGCTCCAGAAGTTCATCTGCCGCTCTTCTCATACCCACTGAGACGTCATCAAAATACTTCCGGAACTTCGTTCGAATCTCTTCATTTCTTTCTACAGGAATACCAAGGAATTTCGCCGGAACTCTTTCTTTATGATTCACTGAAGGGTCTTCCGTGTAACAGTCATTGGTTTCTTTGAAAAACTCCCGGCAAACCATGACCGGCTGATGAATGACAGTTTT
>JAYVHR010000524.1:0-4255 GCA_043771075.1 Bacteriovoracaceae bacterium | reverse complement strand
GCCCACACCAGTCGGTGGTGACGGCCACGGAACTTCGGTAACCGGTCTCATCAACGCTGTCGCTGGAAACGGAATTGGCTCCATTGGTGTGGCACCTGGTGCGAAATTCGCGGGCTTTTATTTCATCGGAAAATTCCAGGACACGAGTTCATCCTATGAAGCACGGGTTCTGGATCAGATCATCGGTGACTTTGATATCTTCAACTACAGCTACGGATACGCGAACTGTTTCTTTGTTCCCACCAGTGCTGAAATCTTTGCTGCCTACAAGAAAGGTGTGACCACACTTCGTGACGGAAAAGGGGCGATTTACATCAAGGCCGCTGGAAATGATTACAAGGGATCGAACTCCACTTGTTACCAGAACGACAGCAGTACTTTCTACGGAAATGCCAACACGAACGAAGATCAGAACCATCCTTACCTCGTCGTGACTGCTGCGACTAATGCTTCGGGTGAAGCTTCCTCTTACTCAAGCCCGGGCAGTAACGTGTGGGTTTCGTCGGCCGGTGGAGAATTCGGAGACGCTGCACCTGCGATGATCACGACAGATCTTCAGGGATGCTCGAAAGGATTTTCGGTTTCAGGTTCATGGACTAGTGCCTTTAACCGCGGCCAGCATTCACTCAACTCACTTTGCAATTACACAAGTGCGATGAACGGAACATCTTCCGCGACACCGACTCTTGCCGGAATCGTGGCCCTTATGCTCGAGGCAAATCCTGAACTCACATGGAGAGATGTAAAACATATTCTTGCGACGACATCAAATCCTATTCAATATAGTACTGCTGCTTACGCTCACCCGGCGGGAGCAAATTTAACGGGCCACGTTTATGACTACTCATATGTCGTGAACGCCGCCGGGATGAAGTTTTCCAATACCTTCGGCTTCGGAAGAGTGGATGCGGAAAAAGCAGTGGCGATGGCAAAAGATTACACTTTTCCGCTGAAGCCTTACAAAGAAACGGAAACCAATGGTGACTGGGATTACCGCTCGAACTTCATCAATCAGGCGATTCCGGATAAAGCATCAGCGGGAACAAGCCACGCTCTGAATGTTACTCACAATCTGAAAGTGGAAGCCATTCAGATCAAAGTTGAGATCGATCATCCTTTCGTTTCGGATCTCGGAGTGGAAGTCACATCGCCTTCAGGAACTGTGAGTAAGATTCTCCGGATCAACAGCAACATCAAAGATCGGGGACTCTTCGGATTCACACTACTTTCCAATGCATTCTACGGTGAGAACTCCAAAGGCAACTGGACCATCAGGGTCCTCGATGCCAAATCCGGCAACACCGGGAGACTTGTTTCATGGGAACTGAAAGTTAACGGAGGTCAGCTATGAGAAAACACATGATCGCTCTTTTAGGATTTCTTTCCGGAGCAGCTGTTTATTACATGAAGGCACCTGTGAGAGAAACAGCTTCGATCCAGGATGATTTTCATCAGCAGGAATTTGTGAGCACTTCTCAGGCGGCACCCTCGCCGAGTATTGTTCCTAAGATAATACCGGTAGAAGTTCAGGCGTCTGACCCATCTTCTGAAGAGACGACTCAGATTCCGGGTCTACCGCGCGGGATGAGATTTGCCCCAAAGGTAAAAGCAATTCCCGAGGATCAATACA
Organism: Bacteriovoracaceae bacterium; assembly: GCA_043771075.1. Classification (GTDB taxonomy): domain Bacteria; phylum Bdellovibrionota; class Bacteriovoracia; order Bacteriovoracales; family Bacteriovoracaceae; genus Peredibacter. The sequence goes on along the minus strand of JAYVHR010000524.1, from coordinate 2,625 downwards.
CGGAAGGAAAAATCCTGCTCAAAAAGAATGGCTTCATCTTTTATCGGGGAAAAGGCTCAGGTGAAGGAAATGCCAATGTTGTCTATGACCAGAGGTTAAACACATTTCATCCACTAATGGCCACAATCAAGATAACCAGTGTCGATGAAGCCCAAAGGGCCGAAAATCTGCGGACATGGGCCGAGTATCACTACAATGGTGATCTTCAGGTCCAATATGTCCAATCAAGCCATGAAGATCTTCTTGATGACTTCGCTGACCTGAAAAAAAGCGGGGCGAAAGTCAGTCTGGAAATCGTTCAGGCCGTTTATCAATCGCGATAACCGAGTCAGCGTGTCAGTGTTCTGTTGAAGCTTTTTTTAAGAGAGTAAATCCTGGTTTCATGGAAAAATAGACATAGTCTATATTCCAAGGATTTTATGTTTTTACTCCTTCTTCCACTCATTGCCCTTTGCCTTCCGGCATACTCATTAGATACCTCTGGCAAACTTCTTCTCACCGGCGGTGTTTCTTCGATTGAAGGATCTGCTGGCGGTGGTCTCACACCCTGGGCACTCATCGGTGGTTACGGAACTCGTGATCAGGTCGGCGCCAACGCCTATTACACGAACATTGAAATATCCGAATACTCTCTGGAAAGTTATGGCGCCTTAGTGGGTCTCTACGACAGAGTCGAATTATCGGCGGCCCGCCAGACACTTGACACTCAGAATGTCGGAACGAAACTTGGTCTCGGAAAAGGTTTCAAGATCAAGCAGGACATCCTGGGAGTGAAAGTAAAAATTCTTGGTGATGCTGTTCTTGAACAGGCTTCGTGGCTGCCTCAGATCGCCGTCGGTGCTCAACATAAATGGAACCATGAAGGAAATCTTGTCCGCGCTCTCGGAGCACGCAATGATACTGGTATCGATTACTATATCAGTGCAACCAAAATTTTTCTTGGCCAGAGTCTTCTCACGAACGCAACAGTCAGACGAACGAACTCCAATCAGATGGGTCTTCTTGGTTTTGGCGGCGATGCTAATCAAAAGCATAAACTTTATCTCGAAGCCTCACTCGCCTATCTGCTCCACCGCGATCTGGCACTGGGGACGGAATATCGCTCTAAGCCTGATAACCTGAAAGTTGCTGAAGAAGAAGACTGGTATGATATTTTCATCGCCTGGGCACCTACCAAGAATATTTCGCTGACACTCGCTTATGCCATGCTGGGACAAGTGGCCATTCAGGATAACCAGTCGGCCGTATACACTTCATTACAACTAGGATTTTAATATGTGGAAAATCGTCGTTCTGTTCTTTTCCCTTTCAGCCTTCGCCGGCCCGTTCGAAGATTTTGGCTCAAAAGAAGGATTGGTTAAAGTCGTGGACGATACCATGATCAATCTCCTCGCAGATTCCCGTACCAAACCCTTTTTCGAAAAAGCTGATCAGACGAGGATCAAGGAAAAACTGGTTGAGCAATTCTGCGCCGAACTGGGTGGACCTTGCACTTATACCGGTCAACCGATGAATCGCGCACACAAAGGTCATGACATCAACAGCGCTCATTTTTATGCTCTGGTTGAATCACTCCAGAAAGCGATGGATAAAAATAAGATTCCTCAGCGCGCCCAGAACAAGCTTCTGGCAAAGCTCGCTCCAATGCACAAGGATATCATCAATAAATAATCTGACTGACTTCTTCAGATCACTCTCAGTTAAGTGGAAACTCGTTGCCGGGTTTCTCCTCATTATCACAATCAATGCTGCTACCGGAATTTACGGTTACAAGGTCATCAATGATCTTGGTGATCTCGTCAAAAGAACATACGACAATGCTCTGATGAGCGGAACATTTGCTCAATCGGCGAAGTTCTCACTCTCGCAATTTGATATGGAAGTCCAGTCCGCACTTCTTTCAATGGATAAAGATGAATTTGAGCGTCACTCCAAAATGGCCAGGCGGTCCTTTAAAACGCTTAAGGAAGACCTCGAAGTTTTCCGGGAACGCTCACTGGAAACGGTTGATACTGATGATGTCCTGAAAAACCTCACTGAGGTGGAGAATAAAAGTAACGAATTGCTTTCAACCTGGAATCCTGGAAAATCTCCTAAACTCATCCAGCTCTGGCGTGCCGATAAAAAACTTAAGCGCAGTTACCGTGAACTGACTACGAACTACGATGATGCAGCGGTGGTTGGGTACAAGTTCCGCCTGGATTCTGAGCAAAGAATCGTCACGAGCACGAGATGGAATATTATCTCGCTCCTCATCAGTGCCGTAGGAAGTCTGGCGCTCTCGATCTGGCTGTCTTTTCTCATTATCACTCCGCTCAACCGAATTAAGATTACCTGTCAGGATGTCGCAAAAGGCAACTTCGCTGTACGGGCCCACGGTGAAAATAAGGATGAGTTCGGTCTCCTGGCCGATTCTTTCAACCTGATGCTCGATAATATTGAAGAGAAGCGGGATAATATGTCATCCCTCCTCACTACCATTCCGTTTGCCTTATTTTATTTCGACCGCGCCGGTAAAATCTCTCAGGAAAGATCTCTCGCAACGGAAAAACTTTTCCCAGGTATCGACCAGGTTTCTCAATTGCAGGAATTCTTCAATCACTTTGGCGACAGCTCGGGCCAGGT